>DYLM01000161.1 GCA_020722095.1 Chloroherpeton thalassium | reverse complement strand
GTAATTCGTAATTCGTAATTCGTAATTTGTAATTGTAGTAATATGGCAGATTTACTTTCGCAAAATGAAATAGATAGCTTACTCTCCGAAATGACAAGCGGAAGAGTTCAGGTAGAAGATGTAATTAGTGGAAAATATAAAACTAATGAAATTAGTAATTATGATTTCCGCCGACCAAATCGTATTTCCAAAAATCAATTAAGAACTTTGCAAACAGTTCACGAAAATTTTGCTGAAGTATTTGGGTATTATTTAGTGTCTAAATTGCAATCTTTGATTTCGGTGGAGGTAACTTCGATTGACCAATTATTTTACTCTGAATTCATTTTGTCTGTTTCCAATCCAAGTTGTTTGTATGTTTTTGATATTAAAAATACAGATGGCAATGGAATATTGGAGATTAGCCCACAATTAGCATTGGCAATTGTTGAAAAATTACTCGGAGGACCAGGTGAAGTAGTACCAAAAGCTCGTTCAATTACACCCATTGAACAAGCTGTAATCAGAGGAATAATTGAGCATTCATTGTCAGATTTGGGTAATGCTTGGAGGGCTATTTCAGAAATCAATTTTAGGTACAGTAGGTTAGAAATGGAAGCTGACTTTGTTCAGGTTGCTCCATCATCTGAAATCGTATTAGTTGTTTCATTTGATGTTAATCTTGGAGTGAACACTTATATGATGAACTTATGTTTTCCAACATTTGCCTTAGAAGAAGTGCTAACAAAGTTAAATCGCCAGCAAGTAACAGCAACAAATGTTTCGTTACCTTACAAAAAGAGAAAAGAAAATTTTGCTATGATTCACAAGCAAATATCTACTACTTATTTGCCGATAGTTGCTGAATTAGCTAAGTCTTCAATTACAGTAAATGAATTGATGAATTTAGAAAATGGTGATATTTTAAAATTAGATAAAAGAATTAACGAAGAAATTGAAATACTAATAAATGGCAAACGTAAACTGGCGGGGCGCCCAGGAAGTGTAGAAGGTAAAAAAGCTGTTCGTATAACGCGTTTGCTAAAAGAAGAAGATTTAATTGACCAAGATTTAAGATATAAATCGGAGTAAAAAATATGACAATGACACAAGAAGAAATTGATGCTTTGATTGGCGGTGGAGTGGATGTTGAACAGCTTTCTGCTGAACAAGAAGAGGAATTTAGCAAGAAAGAAACATCCCAAGAGGAGCAAGCATTAAGAATAGAAGGGATAGATCCCAAACTACAATTATTATTGGATCTGCAATTGCCTGTTTCTATTGAATTAGGACATACCAATATGCTTATTCGAGATATTTTGCGATTGGGTCGTGGCTCGGTTATTGAATTTGATAAATTAGTGAGTGAGCCAATCGATGTATTGATAAATGGCAAAAAAGTAGCCGAAGGTGAAGTAGTTGTAATCGATAAGCATTTTGGTATCAGAATTACTACTTTGATTGATCCATCGGAAAGATTAAAAGTTGCTCGTTCTTAATTTTATTTTAAAGCAATTAGAATGCTTGTAAGTTAAAAACACTAACACATTGGTTTACAATATTCAAAATTAGAATTTAATGCAATAAGGAGGTTGCAATATGGACGGAACTATGGTAAATTCTATAATAATCCTTGGGATTAGCGTATTTATTTTATTCCTTTTATCAAATTATCTTAAGAAAATAAATAAGAAAAAGTTATCTAATTTAGCAGATTACGAGGGTAAAATTATTTCACGTATTCCATTAACACGGAACAGTAATTTGTTTATCGTCCAAGTGGGCAACCGAAACTTTCTAATTGCATCAAATGATAAATCTACAAACTTGATTGCAGAGCTCACAAACTCTTCAAACTCTGGATTGGAAAGTTTCCGAGATTTTCCTAATCAATCTTACTTAGGACAACCCAAAAAAGCAAAAACAATCGAAGAAGAACAAGCCGCAAAAGTAGATGAAGATCTTTCCTTTAAATCATTCCTAAAATCAGCATTTGCTAAAAGCAATTAAATTTACATAAAAAATTGCTGTCTCATAAGTCAGCATTGCAGTCGTGGCTGTCTCATTTATCCTCGTAGATGTGGCTGTCTCATAAGTCAGCTTTTACAAAACAATTTCCATCAATCAAGATATGG
>DYLM01000054.1 GCA_020722095.1 Chloroherpeton thalassium | reverse complement strand
AAACTTTAAAAACTTTAAAAACTTTAAAAACTAAAAATATGGGAAATAACTTCGATTCACTTATTGGCAAATATCCTTATCCTCGCAAAATCAGGCATCACGCCAGCGCTAACTTGTATATTCCGATTAATCAATTAAAAGTAGTCGATGAGTTCTATCCTCCGTTAATCCCGAAGGAAATTGTTGCGGAATCTTTCTTGAACAAAAAAGCACCAAATGTGATGGATATTGGTTGCGGGAAAAGTAAGTTTTTATTCAGATATGCTTTCGGGAATCCTCAAGATAATATTTTGGGTATTGAGGTTCGCAGATTATTAGCAGAATGGGCACAGGAAGTAACAATTAAAGAACAAATTCCAAATACTTGGGTGTTCTGGTATTCAGCTGTGAACGGATTAGATTTTATAGATGAAAATTCTATTGATAAAGTGTTTTATTTTTTTCCTGACCCTTGGCCCAAGCAAAAGCAACACAGACGGAGGCTTTTTTCGGTAGAATTTTTAGAAGATATTTTTAAGGTATTAAAACCAACAGGCAAATTATACATAGCAACAGATTGTGATTATGTACACGATTTTCACTTGCAAACACTAAAAAAATCGGGACATTATGAATATAATACCCCGACTGAAGCAGATTGGAATTTACCAAAAACTAACAAAGAGGAATTTTGTATTGAGAAAAATATTCCAATTTATAGATTGATTTGCTCTCCGAAAAAATAATATTATGAAATCAAAGAATTGATTTTACATTATACCAAGATCTCTCAACATTCCGTATAGACCTTTTTTGTCTAAAGTACGTAATGCACGAGCTGTAATATTTAATCTAATATAACGTTTTTCTTCAGCAATCCAAATTCTTTTTGATTGAATATTGGGCATAAATCTACGCTTTGTTCTATTGTTAGCGTGAGATACGTTGTTTCCAGAAACTGGACCAACACCGGTTAAATCACATCTTCTTGCCATTTTCTCTATCTAATTTTAATTAAGATTACAAAATTAAGAAAAATAAAGCAAATAGCAAATAAATCAACGTAAATTTTTTCTAATTATTCGGGAGTTATATATCTAAAAGAAGCTGATTGAACTAAAGGAGGCTGTCTCATTAGATGATTATTTGGAAAATATTAAAAAAAATTATTTTAAAACCTTATTTAACCTACTAACCTTAGTAGAAAAAAATGAACCAAACCACAAATAAAAACCTTATTTTCTAATTTTTTTAATTAAATATGTTAATAAGGTTTGTGGTTTTGGACGAAGAAATCGCAATATGTTTCACAACAAAGGGCACAAAGAAAATGTCACAAAATGGCAACAAAGATTAAAATCTGAATTATGAGACGGCTACGTTATTGCCAGCACCCAATACCCAAAACCCATTGGCCTCTCATAAAATTCCAAGTTAATCGTCATTGAATTGATTAAAAATTTGACTATGGAAACATCACAATTTACAATTTCAGGTAATTTTTGGCTTTTTTTGTTGTTTAGCATTATCTCGGTCGGCATTGTAATATTTAGTTATCGCAAAACTACTCCCGTAATATTGAAATTTCAGAAAATTATATTAATTACTTTGCGGTCAGTGGCTCTTTTTGCAATTTTATTGCTGTTGTTTTCTCCAAAATATGTGAGAAATAATTACAAGGAAATTCCTCCAAGATTAGCAATATTATTGGATAATTCAAGCTCTGCGGCAATCAAAGACAATTCTATGAACCGCAAAGAAGTTTACCGAAATTTGATGAATCAGATTGATTTTACGAAGTTCAAGGGCAATTATGATGTCTTCACTTTCGATTCCAAGTCCCGTCAAATTGATAATTTTGCCTTTGATTCATTAAAATTCAAGGGACAAGGAACTGACATTTACTCTCCAATTATTCAAATTTCAAAATTAGCAGAGGAAAGAAACTACCAATCAATTTTGTTGATAACTGATGGCGCAGTAAATACGAATTTCAATCCCATTTATGCTCTAGATAATTTTGCTAAACCAATTTATACTATTGGTTTAGGCGATACTTTGCCACCCAAAGATATTTCTGTTAAATCGTTGATATTGAACGAAATTGCATATATCAATTCCAATGTTCAAGTATTGGCTCAAATTACTGCTTCGGGATACAATAATCAGCCCGTGCGAGTGGAATTATACGATGATGATAAATTTGTGGAAGCCCAAGAATTTAATGTAAGCAATTCTCAAAGCGACTATTCCATTTCTTTTAATTATGAGCCAAAAACCGAAGGAATCCACAAGATTACAGTTGCAGTTCCCGAAAAAGAAAATGAATATACTACAAAAAATAATCAGCAAAATGGCTTTGTAAAGGTCATAAAAAACAAGAAAGTTATTTCGATTTTTGCAAGTTCGCCAAGTGCGGATTTATCATTTATGCAGCAATTTTTATCACAAGATAAAGATATAAAGATTAATCAATTTGTGCAAAAGCAACAAGGGAATTTCTATGAACTGCCTAAAAATTCAGATTATTCCGAAACTCAACTCTATATTTTGATTGATTTTCCATCGATTACAACTCCCGAAAGTGTTGTAAGAAATATTGCTACTCAGATTTCTTCGGGCAAGCCTTTCCTTTTTATCGGTGGAAATAATATTGATAGAAAAAAATTAAATATTCTCAAAGATTATTTACCTTTTGATATTAACTCGTTTTCAAATCGTGAGTTTAAATCATTAATTGTTCCAAACGAAGATATTGTCGAAAATCCGTTAATGAGAATTGATGGAATTAATAATTTTGCTGATGTTTGGAAGCAATTGCCACCAATTTTCAAAACTGAAACATTTGTTTCACCAAAATTAAATGCAAAAGTACTTGCTTATTCTCAAATAGAAAATGTTAAATTGAATGAACCCTTGATAATTCTGCAAGAAGCGGGTAATTCACGTTCTGTTGCTGTTTTGGGATATGGATTGCATCGCTGGAAATTAGTTGGTTATGCCAAAGAAAAAGCCATAGGCAATGATGAAGTGATTGACGCGTACGAAAACTTTATGAAGAATACAATCCGTTGGCTTTCCATAAGTGAATTAGATAAGCAAATTGTAGTGAAAACTACCAAGAAAAGTTATTCAACAAGCGAAGAAGTTGAATTTCTTGGGAATGTTTATGATAATTCGCTCAATCCGATTGATAATGCACAAATCCAAATTAATATAAAAAATAAAAATACAAACAAATTAATTGATATGTATTCAGTCGGAAATGGCACTTACACTGCCAAAATTCCACCATTACCAAAGAATGATTATTATTTTTCGGCAAATGTTGTATATAATAATTCCGAAATTGGAAACACTAACGGTAGGTTTTCCGTAGGAACAATTGATTTCGAGATGATTGATTTAACAATGAATAAAAATCTATTGGAGCAAATCTCAAATTTGACTAATGGTAGTTTTTATTTTGCAAATAATATCGAGAATCTCGAAGACAATATCATTAATGCAAAGAGTTTTAAAAAAGTAGGAAAAACTATAAATACCGAAATTGATTTTATCAATAAGTGGTGGTTGATGGCAATAATAATTTTACTTTTTGCAACAGAATGGTATATCAGGAAAAGATTATCTCTACTATAAGTAAATAATTTTATAAAACAATGGCTGTCTCATTAGTCATAAATATTTAAAAATTGTCATTCCCGTGCAAACGGGAATCCACTGCCAGAGTAGATTTATAGATTCCCACTTTCGTGGGAATGACAGAAAAATCAACTTATGAGACAGCCTCTCGGGGGGTGTGTTTCGTGGTAATGACAGCAAAACTGACTTTTAAAACAGTATCTAAATAAATATATAAATATTATGTATAAAGTATTATTGAAATATATAACAATAAGTTTGCTCCTCTTTGCTCTTACAGCAAGTTCAATATTTGCCGCTGGCAATACAGTTAGTGGATTTGTGAAAGACAAAGAAACAGGCGAAACATTGGTGGGTGCCTCTGTGTATTTTCTAAACACAAATTATGGAGCCCGAACAAACAAAAGTGGCTTTTATTCGATTGTGAATATTCCAGAAGGTGAGTATACTATTCAGGTAACTTATCTGGGATACACAACTTACAAAGAAAAAATCAAAATTAAAAATAATAAAAGCCAAAGAAAGAACATTGAGCTTGCTCCATCAAAAGTGGAAGGTGAAGAAATTACAGTAACTGCCGAACGTGAGTCTGAAAAACGACAAATTTCCATTTCAAAGGTTGATGTTCCAGTACAGCAATTAAAGGAAATCAAGATTGGTGGTGAAGCCGATTTATTCCGTGCATTGCAGTATTTGCCGGGGATATTAACTTCATCGCAGATTTCCAGTGGTTTATATATTCGTGGTGGCTCACCCGACCAAAATCTAATTCTATTAGATGGGTCAATCGTTTATAATCCAACCCACGTGTTTGGATTTTTCTCAACATTCAATACTGATGCTGTTAAAGATGTGGAATTAATCAAAGGCGGTTTTAATTCAGAATTTGGAGGAAGGCTATCTTCAGTATTGCAAATTACTCAAAAAGATGGAAATAGAAATGATTATCAAGGAAATGCATCAATCGGAGTGATTTCCAGCCGTGCATCCGTGGAGGGACCAATTGGCAGAGGTAGTTTCTTTGTTGGTGGCAGAAGAACATATTTAGATTTAATAAAAACGTTTCTCAAAGAAGATCCCGAATCGCCAATTCCAGATTTTGGATTTTATGATTTGAATGCTAAAATAACTCAGAATATTACCGAAAATGATATTGTTTCACTTTCAGGATTTATTACAAGCGATAAATTTGATTTTGGCGGTTCGGGCATTGACTTTAAGATGGATATTGGTAATCAATTAGGTGCTTTCAAGTGGACTCACGTGTTTGGTGATAATTTATTCTCTAATTTAAATGCAAGTTATACAAGATATGCCAGCGGTTTTGTGGGGGAAGAATCCGATTTTTACACATCATTTCAAAATTCTATCGAAGATTATACAATCTTAAATAATTACGAATGGTTTTTCAATGATCATTTAACATTAAAGTTTGGATTACAATCCACCAAGAGAGCGTTTGATATTGAACAAAATTTCTCTGGTGAAAAAGATAGCACTTCTGCCTCAACTGATGCTGCAATTACCAATATTAATATAAAGGATTGGAATCATTCAGCATATTTCCAAGCAAATTATATGCTGAACGACTTAACTTCAGTCCAAATTGGACTGCGTGCTGATTACTGGAATTTAAAAGACGCATTTACTTATGATCCACGAATTGCCTTGCGTTATCAATTATTTGAAAATGTTGCATTAAAATTTGGTTGGGGAATTTATCATCAAAACTTAAAACTCTTAACCGACCAAAATTTCTCATTCTTTGATACTTGGTTGCCAAGCGATTCAACCGTGCCAATTTCTAAATCTATTCATTATATTTTTAGCCTTGAAACTCAACTTATCAAAGGTTATGATTTTAACTTTGATGTTTATTATAAAACATTAGATGGAATTTCGGAAATGAATAGATTTGCGTTGGAAGGCAAAACTGCAAGTGATGTATTTTACATTGGCAAAGGTTATACTTATGGTTTTGAACTATTTGCACAAAAGAAATACGGCAAATTTACGGGTTGGGCGGGCTATGCTTATGGTTATATAATTAGTCAGTTTGACCAAATCAACAAAGGTAATGAATTCAATCCAAAATATGACCGCAGGAATGATTTCAAATTAGTAATGAATTATCAAATAAATGAAAAGTGGAATATTAGTTCAAGTTTTGTATTCCAATCGGGGCAGCCTTACACAGGAGCAACTTCTCGCATTAGAATTGATTTACCGGGTCAAACTTTTGGTAATTCCAAAATTGTAAATTCAGATTTATATGGTTTGCGTCTGCCTCCATCACATCAGTTGAATCTAAATGGAAGTTATACTTTCAAAATGTATAATTTCCCCGCTATTTTATCGCTTGATATTTATAATGTATATAGTCATCGCGATATTTGGTTTAGATATTATCGAACAGTTGAAGATGAGACAACTGTTGAAGATGTTTTGTTATTACCAATTATTCCTTCACTTAGTTTTGAAATTCAATTTAAATAGGAAAAAAATATGAAAAAATATATAATTTCAAGTTTATTAGTGCTACTATCAATAATATTCATCAGTTGTGAAGATACTGCTCCAACTGAGTATAAGCAAAATTTTGTTGTAGAAGGCTTGCTTATTGTTGGCGAACCAATAGGAAATATCAAGATTTTAGAAACACAATCTTTACGAGATTCATTTGTGTATGATAATTCAATTGTCCGTAACGCAAAAGTGACAATTACATCCGGAGGCAAATCTTATGAATTGGAATTTGACACAGTAAAGCAATCTTACGTTTATGCAGATAAAAATGAATTGGTTAAAGAGCTTACTGAATACCAGTTAAAAATTGAACTTAAAGATGGAAAAGTATTCACGGGACGAACTTTTACCCCAAAAACATTTGAATGGATCAAAGATGCTCCTGATTATATGCAATATCCACAAGATACTATCAATTTACCATCAGATTATGATGTTTCCTGGACAAAGGCAGATACCACTAAATTTTATGTTCTTAGGATTGTGCCATTAGATACGCTAAATTACGGCAAATATCTCAATCCACAAACCGAAGAATTGAACCGCAGGATAATGAGATCGTGGATAAGAAAACCCGAATTTTATTTCCGCGAGCTTACTAATTGGACATTTCTACCAACCACAGAGGTTCCTGTAGTATGGAATTCATTTAAGTGGTTTGGGATAAATGAAGTGACAGTTTTTGCACCAGATGCAAACTTTTTAAATTGGACATTGCAAACATTTTTCACGCAAGAATTAGTTGATTTATTGTCGTCAATAGATGGTGGGGCTTATGGTTATTTTGGCTCGGCAACGATGATAAAAGACACAAGTTTTGTACTAAAAAATCAACCATAAATAATAAAAAAGAATTCAAACAATCCTAATGTGTCCAAAACATTAGGATTGATTTTATTTATTGCTATTTCTGGTTAAATCCAAAATTGCATTTACAATAGTTAAGGGGTGCGATGGATTGCCAGGGATATACAAATCAACTTTAATATCATTTAAAATGCTTCGATCGATTGCTTGGCTATCAGCAAAAAGGCCCCCGCTAATTGCATCTATCCCGCAGAGAATAAATAGCTTTGGTTCGGGAATAGCATCGTAAGCAATACGCAAAGGCTCTGCCATATTTTCGGTTATGGGACCGGTAACCACAATGCCGTCAGAATGCCGAGGCGAGGCGGTAAATTCAATACCGTAGCGGCTCATATCAAAATTGGCATTTCCGGCTGCTCCTAATTCCCACTCGCAAGAATTGTCGCCACCGGCAGATACTTGCCTTAATTTTAAGGATTTTCCAAATATTTTTTTTACTTCATTTCTTATTGAATTGGAATCAACTCGTATGGGATTAGTTTCACCTTCTTTGATGATTAAATCTTCGCGAATATTTGAAGATGTTCTGTAATCTTGTGTGAATTTAATTTTTTCTGGAAAAGCAAATGCGCACTCTCCGCAAAAAGCACATTTACCCAAATCTATGCTGATAGGATTGGTGCCGATAGCTCCTGTTGGACAAATTTTAGCCAATGCTTGTTCATCAACTTTTGCTGTACTTATTTCGGGACGACCACGAAAAGGTGGACGCAATTTTACATTTCTTAAATCGGGAATATATTGTTTCCCATTATGATATATAGCTTTAATTATTTTAAACATAATTATTGTTTTTTATAAATCGTGCCCACAATAACTTAAATTATAACTTTTATTGTTGATTGGAAAATCTGAAATTTCTACATTTCGCAAAGATAATTCCAAGGCTTTCCAATTGTGCATTGAAGGGTCTTTTATTTTGTAATGTTTTAATTTTCCTGCCTCATCTGTAATGGCACAATGGCAAACTTCTCCTCGCCAAGCTTCTACTAACGATATAGCAAAACTGCTTGGTTTTAGTTTAAGCTGATAGTCCGGCTTTTCGTTTTGGGAAGCATCAAAATTGTAATTTTCCATTACATTTCTAATCCAGGATATCGACTTCCGTATCTCTTTCTTTTTCAAAAGAAAACGAGCAAAAACATCACCACGTTCTGCAGTAATTGTTTCGTAAGGAAATTCTTGATAAGCAAAATTAGGATGACTAACACGAATATCTCTTTCAATTTGGGACATACGAGCCGAAAGCCCAACAGTTCCTATCGTTCGAGCTTGTTCGGGACTGACAATCCCGATAAAATCAAAACGATTTTGAACGCTCGGCAAACGGAAAGTAATATAAACCATTTCTTCGAATTGTTTTTCGTATTTAGACAATACATCAAGTAATTCTACTTTTAATTCTTCGGTGAAAGGTAAATGTGTGCCGCCCACTCTGATTAAACTTTTACCAAATCTATTTCCCGACCAAAACTGCATAAAGTTAATTATAGCAGTTCGTAAAATTCCAAAAACATTCGACCCGAAATGATATGCAATATCAGTACATAATGCACTAATGTCGCCGGTATGAATAGCAATTCGCTCCAATTCAAGAGCTAATGCTCGTTCAATATGTCTCTGCTTACCCAATTGTTTACCGGCAAGAGCTTCAATAGTTTGGGCAAATGCCGTAGTATGACCGATTGCAGTATCACCGGCAATATTTTCTGCTAATAAATTGCGCTGCAAATTATTTTCTTTATCTAAAAATAATTTTTCTATTCCACGATGTTGCCAGCCTAATTGAATTTCGAGATGGAGCACATTTTCACCATTGCAAATAAAACGAAAATGTCCCGGCTCGATAACTCCTGCATGAATAGGACCTACGCCAACTTCGTGCAATTCTTCGCTTTTAATTGAATAGAAAGGATAATCGTTTATTTGCATTTCTTTGTTAGCACGATTATTTGCAAAACGTACAGGCTTTAGCCAAGGATGTTCGATAAAATTAATACCAAAATTCTCGTGAATTTCCCTTTCAAATATATGTAAGGCAAATATTTCTTTAGTTAAAGATTCAAGTTCGGGTTTTTCGTCAGATTTAAGCAGATGAGAGAGCAATAATATATTGTGGTTTTTATCATCGCCAACAGCCATTATAAATTGCAAATTATCATTGCTTTTGTAAGCAAAATAGCTTAAACAATGATTTTCGGGTTGTTTTAAAAGTTCAATAACTATGTGAGAAAATTCCTCATAATCAATTATAGCAATGTCTTTTAAGCTAATTGATTCATTATTTTTTATTTTTGCTATTTTATTTAAATCTATCATAATCGTTAATTAAGAATTGAGATTGAACTATTAATTAAATCCATAAAAAATGGAGGTGGATTTATTCCCAAATAAATTACTAATCCAAAAAAACTTAACTGAATAATGTTTCCCAGCGGGTTTATTTTATCTACTTTTATGTTTTCTTGTACATTTCCGAACAAAATCGTTAGAAATATCTTTGATAATATAACCATAATTACAGTAAGTAAAATTAAGGCAACTACTGCGATTATATATTGATGACTTAAAAATAATGCTTTAAAAATAAGAAATTCACTCACAAAAAGTCCAGAAGGCGGAATTGCTAATACGCTAATAAATCCCAAAATTAATGAAAGCCCGGCAAGTGGATTTATTTTGAAATACGCGGAAAAATCATTTATCCACTTGGATTTGAAAATACTATGAATTTTGTTGATTTGATAAAATAATCCTGCTTTAACAAATGAGTGTAAAACTATATGCAAAATAACAGCATAGTAACCAATACCGCCAACAGCCAAACCAAGCGAAATAATTCCCATGTGCTCCATAGTTGAAAATGCAAAAGCTCGTTTTAATCTTTTAACTCTTGTCAATTGAATAGATGCTATAAAAATTGAAAAAAGTCCGATGATAAATAAAACATTCTGTGTCCAAGCCAAGATTGGAGTATGTGATATAATTGCGAATGTCCTAAAAAAAGCAACAAAACCAACATTTACAAGAGCTGTGGACATAATTGCATTTATAGGTGAGGGAGCTATAGTTTTGGCATCTACTGCAACTGCATACAAAGGGAAAACACTTAATTTCACTGAAAATCCAGCAACTATAAAGAGAACAGAGATTTTCAACCAATAAGTATTCATACTTTTTACAACATTTGATAATGTTCCGAAACTTAAATCTGTAAGTCCGTAATTACTAACTGCAATACCCATCAGCAAAATACCAATAAAGGCTACTGCAATACCAATGGAAGAAACAAATAAATATTTCCAAGCGGCTTCGAGCGCCACTTTAGTTCTCTCAAAAAATATCAACATGGATACAAAAAGTGAAGTTGCTTCGATGCTAACCCATAAAACAGCAAAATTATTAGAAAAATAGGTTGTCATTATTGCTGTTATTAGCATAATCAAAGCCGAATAATAAACCGACACTTTTCTTGAACTATAGTCTTCATTTTTTAAGTAGCTACGGCTAAAGTAATATGTTGCAATACTCAGGATCGTTAATACAAAAGTAAAGAGCACCCCAAGACTATCGTATGTAAAAAAATAATTTTCAGTCTTATTGATATTCATATAAGCATATCCGCTTAACATAATAAGCAATATCAAAAATACAATTGGTAATATATTCGTAGCAATTTTATTCTTTAGAATAAAGATACTAAAACTGATAACAATAGATATGATAATGAAAAATATAAACATTTTTTTTAATCTTTTAATTCTGTAAGTTGATTAATTTCATCGCTTTGAAAAGTATTGCCTACTCTATTTAAAAATACGCCTAATACTAATATTCCTAATACTATATCGAGGAGCACAGCCAGATTTACTAACAAGGGCATTGTATTTCCAACAGCGAGCGAAATCATAAAAATCCCGTTTTCGATAATTAGATAGCCCACTAAATGGGAAAAAATATTCTTGTGATTAATAATAAAATAGAACCCAAATATGACTGATGCAAAGGCAACAGTAAAGAATTGAGTATGCATTTGACTATTTAAGATGTTATTACTTAATACAAAACTTAATATTAAAGTAAGGATGACAATTATCACCGAGTAAAATACTGGAATAGATGGTTCGTGGATTCGTTTTAAGCCATTATGTTTTCTAACTCTATTCAAAAACCAAGGTACGATAATTGATTTTACTAAAATTGTTTCAGTAAGAATAAATATAAAATCAAAAATTTCAATTTCTTTTAAACTGGAGAAAACCATTCCGAATAATACAAATCCTTGAACGGATAATAGCCATACAAATTTCTTTACTCTCTCGGAATAAGCGAAGTAAATCAAAGTTATAGCGTAAATAATTATAAATAAGAAGTTCATTTAATTTAGTATAATTTTATGTGCAACAATTAATGCAGTTAAAAAGCTAACAACGGCAATTGCCGATAACATAATAATCCATTGTGGGTTTTTACTCATTTTGTTCCTTGCTTTAAAAGATTCCAAGATGCCTACAATGATTGCAAAAGCAATCTGAATAACAAAATAAACACCAATTTGTTCGTAAATACTCCAAGTATTTTTAATAAGAAAATTAGCTAATATGCTACCATAGATAGCGAATTTCAACCAAGTTGCAATATGAATTAAAGCCAAATCAAAACCACTATTATCCAATACCATTACTTCGTGCACCATTGTTAATTCCAGGTGAGTTTTGGGGTCATCAACAGGCATACGAGAGTTTTCTACCAAAGCAATATATATAAGCACATAAATTGATGCCACACTAATTGAATATGACAAACTACTAACAATGTGGAGATTTGAAAAGAGTTCTTGAAACGAAACATTGTTTGTAAAAAGTGCTATCGAACCAGCTAAAATAAAGAATGCAGGCTCAACTAACATTGAATATAATGCTTCTCTATTAGCTCCCATTCCTTCGAAACCGCTGCCGGTATCCATAGCTGCAATAATCATTAGAAACTTGCCAATTGCTAATAAATAAGCGAAGAAAACAAAATCGCCATAAAATGATAACAAACCGACATTTCCGCCAAAAGGAATAAACAATGCAGCTATAAGTACAGATGAAAAATATACTATTGGTGCTGCTCTGAAAATAATACTTGTTGTTGAACTATAAATTGCACCCTTTTTAAACAAACGAATAACATCAGAGAGCGGTTGGAATATTGACGGCATTTTTCTTGCCGCTATTTTCGCTTTTGTTTGAATTATTATTCCAACAAAGAATAATGAAGACAGTAATATTAGTAATAAACTTATCATATCCAATTAAAGTAAGTTAGTAAACCTATAATAATCATAAATACAAGTGCATAAAGTAGATAATGTTGTATGTTCCCTGTTTGAAACACTGCGATTTTGTTTAGAAATTCCAAAATTTTATTTGCTGGTTTAGTAACTAATATATTTTCTATAATATCGCTCGAATGAGTTTCAAAAGATCTTTCATTTGGGAAAATTTCGTCAGAAGTAAAATCTCTATATTCTTTTTTTACATTAACTAATTTCGATGAGATATGTGCAAAATTATCAGCATAAGAAGTGGCAGTATATTGATGCAATGCAGGATTAGCACCAGTATATCCGCATCCCCAAGTGTCATTTACTGAAACTTGATGTCGCTTTTGTTGCCAAGCTCGGAGTATCCAAATTATTCCAATTATGGAAATAAAAATTCCGGATGAAAGACTTATTTTATTGAAAACGGGAGTCATTTCAGAAAGTATAGATGCATTGTCGGTAAAAATAGCTACCACATTCATCAGTGGCTGAACAATGATAAATGATCCCATTCCAATAAGAAGAATAAAAAAGCCTATCAAAAAATCAGGGACAATCATTACTGGTTCTACTTCGGTTACATTTTTAGTTTTGTCGCTTCGTCCTGTGCCAAGAAAAATGATGCTAAACACTTTGGTAAAGCAGAATATCGCCAAACCACCGATAATTGCCAGACCTGAAAAAGAGAGAAGTAAAATAATGTCAACAGATAAATCTGCAGTTTGCAATGATTGAAACATTCCAGAATAAATTAAAAATTCGGAAATAAAGCCGTTGAAAGGAGGCAACCCACTAATTGCAAGTGCTCCGAGCAAGAAAAACAACGCTGTCTTGGGCATCTTTTTAATTAAACCGCCCAATTGCTCGATATTTCTGGTGTGTGTTTGTTTATAAACCGAGCCTGCCGTGTAAAAAAGTAATGATTTAAACAGCGAATGATTTAAAATGTGTAAAATTCCACCTCCAAAACCAAGAACTGCCAAAACTGGCATATTTTGAGATAAGCCAATTATTCCCAATCCAATACCTATGCCAATAATTCCAATATTTTCAATACTATGATAAGCTAAAAGTTTTTTTACATCGTGCTGAACAATAGCAAATGAAACTCCTATTATTCCAGAAACTAATGATATAATTAGAACAAATAAACCGCTTCCAAATAAATCTGTATGAATATAGCTAAGTACTCTAAGTATTCCGTAAATGCCCATTTTTATCATCACGCCACTCATTACTCCCGAAACGTGTGAAGGTGCGGCAGGGTGAGCGTGTGGTAACCAAGAGTGCAAGGGAATAAATCCAGCTTTTATTCCAAATCCAATAAAAAATAATAAAAATAAGGGAAATGGATGGTAAGAGGTAAAATATACAGACAAACCATCGAAACTAAACGCTGCACCTGTTTGAACGTAAGCTATAATAAAGGCAATCATTAAAAATACCACGCCGATATGCATTTGGATAAGGTATTTTAGTCCAATTTTAACCGTTTCTTTTTTCTCGGATTCGAAAATTACCAAAAAGAAAGATACCAAAGACATAATTTCCCAAGCAATCAAAAAGGCTAAGGCATCACGAATCATCACAACCAATAGCATAGAAATATGCAACCATAAAAAATTAAAGTAATGGAATGCTATTTCTGTGGAATTCTTTTTCGGCAAATAGGGTTTTAAGTAGCCTCTTGCATAAATTAAACCGGTTAATGATGTAAAATTAATTACAAGAATAAAAAATGCAGAGAGTTTATCAATAGATAATGAAATAGAATTTCCAAGAACATATATAAAAGGAAATTCTATTAAATTGCTTGTTGCAAAGGCTTGAATTGCCCAGAATGAAGTAATACCGATTAGAACTATTTGCAACAGAAGACTAATGCTGTTTTGTCATTTTTTAGGTATTAAGAACAACAAAAGAGTTGAAAGAACGATTGTCTGAAAAATTATAATTGTAATCATTTAATGCGAAAAGACCATTTGTCATATTGTAATTTGTTTTAGACGAAGAGTAAAATTTAGTATTGTTGCTACCTTTTATAATTCGTGGGCTATGATT
>DYLM01000006.1:51225-59296 GCA_020722095.1 Chloroherpeton thalassium | reverse complement strand
CGGTTTCAAGTGAAGATTTTGCCATCAATTCCTTTGTTTCTTGGAATTTTCGGTCTGTTTCAAGCGAAGATTTTTCCATCAATTCCTTGGTTTCTTGGAACTTTCGGTCTGTTTCTTGGAACATAAGCCAGACTTTCTCAAAGTCTAATTTCTCTGTTTTTCTTTCTATTGCCATTTTTTTTAAATTAAATTTTATAATTATATAAACACTAAATTACTAATTTTATTGTAATTCTCTGTAATTGAGAAAAGAAGAATATAGCCTTAATTCTTTACAATTATTGACAATCACGTAGCAAAATCTTCTTGCAATATTTTTGCTGCCATTTTACCACTTGTAGCAGCGGATTCCATCGTTGCGGGTAGATTAGTATTTGTCCAATCGCCTGCAAAATATATACCTTTCACCAATTTATTATCAGGTCGGAACTGTTCAATTTGTGGATTTATTCCAATAGTTGCAAATTTATCTAAATATACTACGTGATGCTCAACTTTACTTCTATCAAATTCGGGAATTATTTTTTCCAAACTTGCCAATGCCAAATTATAAACAAAATCACGCGGAAAAACCGTAAAGTCGTCTGCTGAACTTACCGTTAGAGCATAACAATTCTTCAATCTTTTCTCCTTGAAAATCCAATGAATTGTACTTCCAACAAATCCACGAAAATCGCCTTCCATAAACTTTTGTTTAGTCCAAAAGTAAATTGATAATATCGAATTTGTACGTACTTCACGGAAAAAATGCAAACTTTTTACATTAAGCAAATCGTGCAAATACGAAGTAGCAAGTATTTTCTTAATAAAATTATGCTGTGTTGCCAGAATAATTGCATCATAATTTAGCCATTGTTGATTGTAAAACACACCAAAATTCTTATCAGTTATTCTGATTTTCGTTATGAGCGAATTAGTGAAAATCTTCAATCTCTTTGGATATTTATCTGCAAGAGGAATAAACAAATCCACTAATGGAACTTGCGAGAAACATAATTTCTGATTTTCGGGCGATGAGAAAAAAGCCTTTGTCATTACCTGCACAAACAATTCTGCTGGTGCTTTCTGTATCGTTGTATTAATTGTTGCAAGCACAATCGGTTCGAAAATATATTTAATAAATTCAGTAGAAATTTTATTTTTGTTCAAGTATTCTTCAACTGTTAAATCTTTTATTTCAGTTAAGTATTTATCTAAATTTTTGGCTTTTATTTTCAACTTCACAAAGAACTTAACAAGTTTTATTTTTTCGGAAGTACTTGCTTTTTGGAATTTCCAAAGCGACTGAACCAAGGCTAAATCGCCATATTTGCCTGATTGTAATGTAAAGCTATATTCTTGGGATTGTAATAATACTTCTAAATTATCTTGGCATCTGATAAATTGATAAGTGCCTAATTCCTTCAACAATTCAAAAAAATTATGATAAGCACCAACCATTATATGTTTGCCATTATCAATTATCTGATTATTGTGTCCCGATGGCATAGAAAATACTCTGCCACCCAAGTTGTTTTTGGCTTCGTAAATATCAACGGAATAATCATCATTTTTTAGCAAATTCATCGCAGCACTTATTCCAGCAATTCCACCTCCAATTATTGCAACTTTCATAAATATCTTACCTTCTTTAATCAATCCAAAACTTCTTTTGCTCGTAAAATAGTTATTCCTTTATTTGACTTTATGGAATTTAAATACACTGAAACTGTTGTGTCGATAACCACTTGCTTCTTTGTTGAACTTGCGTGCATAAATCGCTTGCGATTCTCGCTATCCACATAAATCAAACCCAAATGTGAATAATCCAAACCTAATTTGCTTGTTACAATACAAATTATGTCGCCATTTTGGAAATGCTGTTCGTAAGTTGCAATATTTTCCTTTGGAATATAATAATAATCAATTTGGTTTAAATTTTCTTCGACTTCTTTGATTTTCTCAACATAATCAGGATGTTTTTGTAGTTCATTATAATATTTTGGGTTTTGAGACATAAAATTTAAATTGAAACGGATTTTTTCGCCACGAGAATTTTCAGGCAAATATTCCACAATTCCATTTGCAAGATTTTGATTAATCCAGTCAGCAGTATAATGCAGCCGTGAAGTATAATCAATAATTTGACCATCACGATAACGAGTTGCTGTTATTTCCTCGAAAAGTGCCTCGATTGTTAATTTATCTTTTTTTATGATTCGGGCAAAATCTAATGAATTTTCAACGAAAGTTACGCAGTCCAGACCATTCAAATTCACTCGGCAAATTTCGTCATCACCCTCAAGTGTGCCACCTTTGTATTCAGTACCCAGAAATTGCAATGCAACTTTGATAATTCTATCGCCAATTGGGAGTGATTTCCAATTTTGTTCTTTGGCTAATTTGAAAATTGAGTTCGTTTTTTGCTCAGAAAGCGAGTCTAATGATGGGATAATTGCTGTGCCGCCAAGTGGTTTTTGACAAGAAAAAAGAAAAATTATAATAATTATGATTGCGATTTTGATATTTTTTTGCATTTTTGAAACTTATTAAAATTTAATTCGTAAAATTAAGAAAAAAAAAAGATTATGAAGATAAAAATTTACATATTATTACTTTCTACTGCGATGCTATTATCTTCTTGCCATCTTGCGATGATGAATTGTTATGATGGTTCGGGCGAAATCGTTATGGATGAACGCAAAGTTGCTAACTTTGATAAAATTAAGTTAAATAGTGGTTATGATATTTATTTATATCAAGGCGATTCCTCGACTGTAATGGTAGAAATTGACGATAATTTACTGAAGTATGTTAGAATAAGCGTTACCGATAGGGTGTTAGAAATTGATGATACTAAAAGTATTTGCACAAGGATAAAAAAGGTTTATATCACAACTCCAAATTTAAAGAAAATTCAAATCAATGGAGCGGGCGATATTATTGCCAATAAACCATTGAATTATAATTATTTAGATGTTGAAATTAATGGGGCTTCGGATATTTACTTCAAAGATTTAACTTGCCCGAATATGAAATTAGGCATTTCGGGAGCAGGCAATGTAGATGTTCTCTCCGGCAATGGTGGAAATTTGTTTATTCAAGCAAGCGGTGCGGGCGATATTAATTTTGCAAATTTCAGAACTGATAGCACAAAAGTTGAGATTTCAGGGGTTGGTGATGTGTCGGTTTGGGCTGATAAATTTTTACTTTTAAAGATATTTGGAGCAGGCGACGTACGATACAAAGGCACCGATAGCACACGAGTAGTGAAGAAAATTATGGGTGCAGGCTCGGTAAATAGATTTTAGATGTTAGGTGTTGGGGGCTAAAGGTCGTTGCGAGTTCTAACTTGTTGGGACGAAGCAAACTTAATCATTTTAAAAATTTAAAAATTTGAAAATACTTCTGACAATTATTCCCTCTCGGTGAAAGGGTCAGGGAGATGTTCTGATAAAAAACATACAAACTTGTACAGGAGGCTGTCTCATAAGTCCGCTTTTGCAAAACAATTTCCATCAATCAAGATATGGCTTGAGGAAATTACATAACATAGAAAAACCTTATCCTCATTATTAACCTTAGTAGAAATAATTTAAATTTTTACACACAAAACCTTATAAGCTTATTAAATTATTAAAATTAGGAAATAAGGTTATTGGTTTGGTTTGGTTCATTGCTTTCTACTAAGGTTATTAGATTGTTAAATAAGGTTTTAAAATGTTTAAAAAATTATCTTATGAGAGTGCCTCATCTTGCTTCAGTGGATCCCCGCTTGCACTGGAATGACAATTTTCAAATATTTAGGACTTATGAGACATTCGATGATTTTTTTTGGTAAATAATTAAAAAACCTTCCGAAGATTTTAAGCCCCTCGGAAGGTTAATAATTTGTAAATATGTATTATTTAACTATTAATATACTATTTGAACACCGACGTTCCAACGAAGTGGCAAACCAACAAATACATTTGCTGTATTTGCCGTGTGGTCTTTTCCGTCTGTTGCATCAGAAATGAATTTTGTATCAAGTAAATTATAGAAATTTCCAAATAGTTTGATTTCAACTGGTAAATTCAATGGAAGAGTTGAATTGATATTAGCATTTAATAATCCATAAGATGGAATTTTCCAAGATTGTGCTCTATCTTTGTCACTTGTTCTATATTCTGGGTTGAATGCAGCATAGTAATCAGCAAAGTAGTTATAAGTGAAATTGATTGATGTTTTTTGGATTGGATAGAATGCAACTGATAATGCAGCAGTTGTTTGTGCAGCATCCGATACTTTAAGATCTGTTAAGTACAAATCTTTCTTGAATGTTGTATCGAGGTCTTCTGGTGAGAATGTAGCGTGCACGTCGCTTGTCCATCTCCAATCACCTAATGAAAGCATACCATAAACTTTAATAAATTTGAATGGACGATAAGTAAAATCAATTTCTATACCTTTATGGTCAGCACCGATACCTGGAAGGTTATAATTATAATAGGTGCCATCTTCAGCTTTAGAGGAAGTGTACCAAGAACGATTATCCCATTTTGTCCAATACAAGTTAAAGTTAGCTTGGAATGGACGAGTATAATAACCAGCACCTAATTCGATTGCTGTTACTTCTTCGTTATTGATATTATCATATACTGAATTGTCATAATAGTAAACATTTCTGAATAATGGAGCACGGCTATAATAACCAACATTACCAAATATATTGAAGTTTTGATCGATATTGTAGTTTGCACCAGTTTTTGCAGTATAACCTAAGAAGTTTTGCCAATTAGTTTCGCGACCATTAGCCATTGTATCTAAACGGAAATAATCCAATCTTTTGTATCCAGTATTTGAAACGGATAAGTTTAGATAAGTAGTTAATTTGTCAGCTTTATATTCCCCTTGAGCAAATCCACCATACCAAGCAACGATACCGTCATTGTGGTAAGAGAATTTATCGCCTAATCTTTTCATAGCGAGTGTTGGATTGGCAGTATAATCTAAAGTTTTATCTTTTGTGTCAACGAAATAGTCGGCTCCCAATAGATTACGAACTTCGTACCAGTGAGCACCAGTATAACTACGTAAATCAATACCAGTTTGAATAGTTAAGTTTTTATTCAATTTTGTCTCAAAAGTTCCAAGATAACCATACCAATTATGTTGATTAACAGCATTTCTCAAAATACCTTTTGCTTTTCTTTCAGTAGCGGAATATTTTGTATCAATAGCAGCATCGCTAATATTGAAATCGTAAATTTGTTGGAAATCAATTTGATTATAATCAGCACGAGCTTGATCAGTCACTAATGGCAAACTTCCTGCAGGTCCAGAACCGCCTCCAATACCCATTGAATAATAAACAACGGAAGTTAAACTTGAAACATCATTGATTTTCCAGAACCAATTCAAATTCATTTGAGGTTTATGGTAATAATTCTCTCTTTCCATAAGGTAAGAAGCATCACGAACATCGTGAGTAGTGCCATTGTAGAAATCTTTAATTGGGAAATTTGCATTTGTTTGAATACTTCCCCAATGTTGGTTCCAATCCAAGCCCATTTCGGAATATTTTGCAATCATTGTATCAGCCATACCTGCATCTGTTGCTAAATTATGGTCAAATTTTGCTATGTTTTGTTTATAAGAACGTTGTCCGTGTGCTTGAGGAGCACCGATTAAATAAAAATCCAATTGGTGATTTTTATTAATATCATAGCTTAAACCAACATAATATGCCCAAGCATCAGTCCAAGTTTTATCAACAATACCTACGCCTGTTTTACGAACAGCAGCGATGGAAGCAGCGAAATTACCGATTTTGCCAGTATTTGCAACTAAAGTTGACTTCAAGAAACTACCAGCACCAACTTCTTGTTTGAAAGATGCACCACCTTTTAAATTAGCAGCATCTGTAACAATATTCATTGTACCACCAACAGATGGGTTAGCCATACGACCAGCACCCAAGCCACGTTGAACTTGGATAGAGGAAGTAACATCGCCCAAACCATCCCAGTTTGACCAATAAACCCAGCCATTTTCCATATCATTTACAGGCACACCATTAATCATAACGGAAACGTTTCTTTGGTCGAAACCACGAATGTTGATACGGCTATCGCCAGCACCACCACCAGCTTCAGTAGCATAAACGCCAGGTGTTGTGTTTAAAATCATTGGAATATCCCGCGAACCCAATTCGTCAGCTAATTGTTGTTTGGAAATATTAGAGAAAGCAACAGGTGTTTCGCGATTAACAGCACGACTTGCAACAACATTGATTGCGCGACTTTCAATAGTTATTTCACCTAAATTGAAGGTTAAGTTAATTGTTTCGCCATCTTTTAGGATAATAGTTTTTTCCATCGGGTTATAACCCATATAGGAAGCTCTAATTGTGTGCTTTCCAGCTTTTACATCATTGATAGTAAATTCACCATTGCTATTGGTAATTGCACCGAGTTTAGTTCCAACCACAGTAACATTTGCACCAATTAAGGGCTCGCTACCAACTGAGGAACGTACTTTACCGCTAACTGTTCCAGCAGCGAAAACGTTCATTGTAGTCATCATCAAAACTACAATAAAAAGGCTTAAATACTTCATTTTTACTCCTTTTAGATAAAAAAATGTTTTTTGTAAATAAAATTTATTCAAATTTAATTTTTAATTGTTCAAATTTAGTTAAAATTTACTTTTATTTATGTAGAAAAATTCATAAAGTTTTCCACAATACGATTTTTTTACTCATTTCAGTTATTAATTTCTTAATTTTGTTTGTTTTTGAACAGCAAATCTAAAAGTAAATTATATGTTTTGGCAAAAAATTATCACTTTCTTCGGTATATTCTTATTAATGTTTCTTTTGTGGTTAATTTCTGAAGATAGGAAAAAATTTCCCGTTAGGATTATAATCTGGGGATTAATTCTTCAATTTGCATTGGGCTTCTTCATCTTAAATGTGCCCTGGGGTGTTAGTTTTTTTGAATGGCTTGGGGCACAAATCTCTGCCTTTTTAAATTTCTCTATGAAAGGTGCTTACTTCCTATTTGGCAGCATTCCAGATGCTTCCAAGCAAGGAATTTTCGGCTTCCAGTTTGCAATTATTGTTTCGGCAACCGTTGTTTTCTTCTCTTCTTTTGTATCAATTTTATATTATTATGGAATTATGCAAAAAGTTGTTTATGGAATGGCTTGGATAATGCAGAAAACAATGAAGACATCGGGAACAGAGTCGCTCTCGGCAGCCTCAAATGTATTCCTCGGTCAAACAGAAGCTCCACTAATTATTCGATATTATTTGCCTGACGCATCTCGAAGTGAAATTCATACCATTATGGTTGGAGGCTTTGCAACAATCGCAGGTGGCGTTATGGCGGCTTATGTGCAGATGGGGATTCCTGCTCAAGATTTAATTACAGCAAGTTTAATTTCCGTCCCTGGCGGATTGATGTTAAGCAAAATTGTTGTGCCTGCTACCACAACTGGTAAATCACTTAAAGAAATTAAAGATGTAGAAACTCCCAAAGCAGATAATGCTCTTGTCGCCCTAACTGATGGAGCGGGCGATGGCTTGAGATTATCACTAAATATTATGGCAATGTTGATTGCATTTGTTTCGATTATTGCCATCGTTGATCAATTATTTGTATTCAGCCATAATATCCTCGCCAATTTCGGTTGGACTTGGTTCCCAAATAGTTTGCGGGCATTTCTTGGAATATTATTTTCTCCATTTGCATTTTTAGTGGGAATTCCCTCTAACGAAGCCCAAGCTTTTGGTAGTTTATTAGGTACAAAAGTTAGTATAAATGAATTTCTTGCTTTTGCTGATTTAGGTGAAATGATTAATGCTGGAACGATAAGTCCACGCACAGCCAAGTTAGCGGCATTTGCGATTTGCGGTTTTGCTAATTTCTCATCAATAGCAATTCAAATTGGAGGACTTGGAGCATTAGCCCCGAGCAAAAAATCCGAAATTGCCCAATTAGGCTTCAAAGCTATGTTTGTGGGAGCGATAGTAAATATCCTAACAGCAATGATAGCAAGTTTAATGATTTAAGTCAATTACGAATTACGAATTAGGAATTACGAATTA
>DYLM01000006.1:0-51125 GCA_020722095.1 Chloroherpeton thalassium | reverse complement strand
AATTACGAATTGGGAGTTAGGAATTATAATTGAACTCAATTAGTGGGGCGAAGATCCAAAGCCCACCGCAAGCGAGAGCTGAAAAGGTAAAATAATTTTTCACTAAATTAGTCTTACTTAAATATATATAGGATTTGTCGATGAAAAAATTCACTGCAGAAATAGTTAAAATAGACGGATGGTACGCTGCTACTGTCAAGGAATTGTCAGGTGTTAATACTCAAGGAAGAACACTTGAGGAAGTGCGAGAAAATTTGAAAGAGGCAATTCAGCTGATTGTTGAGTCGAATGAACATCATTTCCGTGAGCTTGGTACTGAATATATAGAAGAAAGCATTCTCGTAAATATATGAAACGTAAGGAATTAATTGCTTGGTTAGTCTTACATAACTGTATTTTAGAACGAGAAGGCAGCCGACATTCGGTTTATTTTAATCCCGAAAGCCGAAAATCATCAACAATACCTCGTCATACAGAGATAAATACCTATACCGCAAGAGGAATTTGCAAAGATTTAGAAATTCCTATTATTAAGATAAAATAATTACGACTCCTACGGGTCGCCACAGGGGGACGAGCAGGAAAGATATAAAAACCGCTGATTTAATTTCTGCTTAATTGTTTTCTATGTCGGGTAGAAAATATCCCAATAAATGCTAAAATTATCAAAGTTACAGTTAAAAGAAGTAACTCAAATCCATATTTATGAGGTTCAATCCAGAATTCACTAAAGAAATTCCACCTACCCATAACTTCAACAAAATTCCAAAATATTATAACCGTAGGAATGGAGTATTTAATGGCATAATCAAATGTTTGAATTCGTATCAATTTTACAAACAAGATTATCGACCAAAGAAGCGAACCATAAGCAACTATATAAGTTATAGGGTGTCGATCACCAAAAAAATTATTATCATAAGCAAATAGTAATACCAAATAAAATGTCCATAAAATTAGGATTATTTCCATAAATGTTGTTAAAGCATTGTTCTTTATTGTTAGTTGCAGTTCAAAGATATTTGACAATTTCAATTTTTTCTGAAACCAATTGAAGAACCTACAGCCCGACTTACTTCCAAAAAAGTAAAATATCATAAAGATAGACCAAAAGCCAACCGAGGAGGGCATTATTAGGTACTCTGGTTTAGTGACTATTTCTCCGTTTAGCATTAGCGGAGCAACACCGAACCTATTTGCGTAATATACAAAAGCAAATTCTATCCAGCCCGTCCATACAAACAGACCTCCAAACAAACCAAGTAAAGTCGCAAGTGTGTTTTTTTTCGACATAATGCCTAATATTAATAGAATTACTCCCAAAAATCCAACTATTGCTGCAGCGAAAAAAACATTTTCTTTGCCAAAGACATTTTCCATAACAATCATTGCGGCGTGTCCTAATGGCATTGTAAATAATACAATTAGAAAAGCAAATATTCCCAAAAGCGGCTTTTTTAGAGAAATTTTCATTTTATATATTTTTGTTTTATTAAAATTATCAAACACAAAAATACCATAATTATATAAACAACAAATTACCTAATTTTAGGTATTTTTTAATATTTTTTACTATCTTTTAAGGACTTTAAAATTTGCAATTCTTAAAAAGATTGAAAAATTTATTTTAGATTATCGAGACTATCTACAATTTTAAACACCTGGTCTAATCGAGTGATTTTCAAGATTTCTTGCACTTTTGCTGATGGATTAAATATTGCAAAATCAATATTTTTGGCAGTTAATTCACGGTGGAGTGCTACTAATGAACCCAAGCCACTACTATTCAAAGCAATTACTTTACTTAAGTCGAGAATTAGTTGTTGAAGAGTGAATTCGGAATGAGGATTCAATTGGGCGTGTAAATTTGTGATAGATGCAAAGTCAAATGCCTCGCGTCCACCGATAAGTTTCTCGGGAGCATAAACTAATGCTATGCCCCGAGAATTATCTAATATTTCGTATTTAATATTTGTATTTTCCATTTGGACTATTTAAATTATGAACAAATAAACTACGAGAAACTTATAGTCAAATTGGTTGGCATTCCCACTTAACACACCCCCTGCCCCCCTCTTGTTAGAAGGGGCAAGTATCATAACTCGTTTTCATAGGAATGACAATTCTCTCATTTAACTGATTTATAAGATAGTCTTTTTTATGCTGTTTTAACTTTATTTTTTTCGTTAATCCAGCCTGTTTCTAAATCTTGTTTTTTGATTTTCTCAAAATACCAAATTACGAAATTACTTGCAATATAAACTGATGAATATGTTCCAACCAAGATACCAACTAATAAAGTGAAGGCAAATCCCATAAGAACTGGACCACCAAATATCAACAATACAACCAAAGTGATAACCACCGTCATCACCGTATTTACGGTTCTGCTGAGTGTTTCGTTGATGCTTAAATTTATCAATTTAATAAAGTTCATACCTTTGTGCAGTTCGCGATTTTCACGAACGCGGTCAAACACAATCACGGTATCATTCACAGAATAACCCACAACGGTCAGCAATGCAGCGAGCAATGATTGATTAATTTCCAAGTCCATTATTCCTAAAGCATTGAATACCATAATGAATGTGATGGCTACGAAAACATCGTGAACTAACGCAATCATAGCACCCAAACCGAAGGCAAACTCAAAGCGGAAACCAATGTAAATAAGCATAGCTATGATTGCTAAAATGATTGCAAAAAAGGCTTGCATACGCATTTCGCCACCGATTTTTGCTCCAATTTTATCTACTTTCAGAATTGTGAATGTATTATTGGTAATTTTGCTTAATGCAGATTCAATTTTAATTTGAACATCACCAAATTCTTTAACACGAATCAAGTATTGATTATCCTCGCCGAAGGATTTAATTTCTGCATTTTTCAATCCAGCATTAGAAATAACATTTCTCAACTCATCTGTTGATACATTTTTGCTGAATTTAACAGCCACTTCCGAACCACCAGTATAATCGATACCGAATTCTGGAGGGAAGATAAAAGCAACAACAACACCCAAGATTAAAATTAACCCTGAAATATTAATGAATACTTTACGGAGTGATACGAAATCTATATTTGTTTTATCGAATAATTGCATATCTTTCTTTCCTTATTTAATTGTTTTAATTTTCTTTTCGCCAAAGCTAATTGTGTCCTTACCTGCATTTAAAGTAATATCTATCAATGCTCTTGTAATTAATATCGCTGTGAATAAAGTCATCAAAATACCAATCATCAAAGTTAAAGCAAAACCTTGAATAGGTCCGCTACCCAAATAGAATAAAATCAAACCAGTGATGAAGGTTGTGATGTTGGAGTCCAAAATGGCGCTTAATGCTTTACTGAAACCTTCATCTAAAGCCGACTTGAAGCTGCGTCCTTTGTGCAACTCTTCTCTAATACGCTCGTAAATAAGCACGTTGGCATCCACCGCCATACCGAGCGTTAAGATGATACCAGCTATACCAGGCAAACTTAAAGTTCCGCCAAGCGAAGCTAAAATGCCTAATATTAATACAATGTTTAAAACAACTGCGATGTCTGCATAAACACCACCAGTGGAATAATACATTGCCATATAAAGAACAACTAAAATCACTGCGATTACACTTGCGGTTATACCATTGCGGATTGAGTCTTCACCAAGTGATGGACCAACTATTCTCTCTTCTATAATTTCTACTGGAGCTTTTAATGCACCCGCTTTTAATACGATTTCTAATAATCTTGCTTCTTCGGGACTACTCATACCAGAAATTTGCGAATTACCGCCCGTTATCTTGCTTTGTACATTTGGAGCTGAATAAACTCTATCGTCCAATACAATTGCAATTCTCTTGTTTAAATTAGCACCAGTAATCTTGCTCCATCTTTCGGCACCATCAGCATTCATTGCCATTGTAACAACAGGCAAATTGCTTGATGGATCGTAAGTAGCCAAAGCATCTACAATTACTTCACCAGTTAATTCTGGCTCTTTCTTTAATGAATAAAAATCAAATACATTGATATTTTGTTCCACAAATCTTGGGTCTGGTTTAGCATCAAATGCAATAGCCAACTCAGCGGGCATCAAAGCTTTTACTTCGGGACGATTCATAATTTCTTTGAAGCGTGGTAATGAATCTTCCATAATTTTAAACATATATTCGCCTTCTGGGAACTGATTTACTGTGTAGTAAATAGGCACTACATTAGCATTCTTCTGTGGAGGCATATAATATGTTGTAAATAATCTTGTAAAAGGATGGTCAGATAAGTACTTCTTTGCAGCTTCTTCTTTTGGCAAGCCAGCATAAGGGTCTGTAGTATCTGATTTTTTAGTTGTATCAGCTGCTACTTTTGTTGAATCAGTTTTTTTCTTTGTTGTATCTACTTTTGCTGTAGTTTTTGTTTTGTCAGCTTTTGCTACTTTGTTTGTATCTACTTTTGCTGTATCAGTAGCAGCGACAACTGGCTCTAATTTACCTTTAAGTAAATTATCCACGCGGTAGAAAAATTCTACAATTTGACGATTGTTTTTAACTAATTTGAACTCCAAACGAGCAGTAGTAGAGAGCAAACTTCTCATATCTGCAACATTTGAAACACCTGGCAATTCCATAACAATACGAGTTGCACCTTGCTTTTGAATGTTTGGTTCTGCAACACCATATTGGTCAATACGTTGACGCAATACTTCTAATGCTTGGTCGATTGCTTGTTTTTGGTCGTTGCGTAATTTCTCGATGATTTTTTCTTCACTCAAATCACGAACATTACCAAAGTCAAAGTAAGAAATAAGTGATTTGCCTTTTGGACGAGCAATAGCGTTGAAATTTTTCAAGAAAATGTCGATAACATCATCTTCTGTGTTGCGAGCTTCGGCAGCTGTTTTCTCAACAACTTGCATAAAAGTGTCGTCAACATATTGTTTTGTTGCAGTTTCTTCGATTAACTTTGCTACATCCACTTCTAAAGTAACGTACATACCACCGCGTAAATCCAAGCCTAACTTCAATTGTGAATTTTTTGCTTTCATCAAAGCTTCGCCATATTGCTTTTGGAATGCTTCAATAACAGCAAGCGAATCGGAAGAATTCTTGGCTTGTTTTGCTTTTGCCAAGTATTCTTTTTGGATTTTTTCTAAATTGTTGGCTTTATAAGTTGGATACAGCATAGCAAGTGCAGCTATCAGCGTTATCGCAACCAATATAATTTTGCCTAATACCTTTTTCAAAGAGTACCTCCAATATATCCTAAAAATTAATTTTCATTTTTTTACGAACTACAAATTTAACTTTTTTCTATCAAATAACAAATTTATTTAATAATTAAGGATAAAAAATGGGTGAGAAGCTAAAAATGGCATTCGTCTTTTGCACTAAAATTGAATCCCTTATCAAAGAGGTTGGAGATTCAACGCCTACGAATGTACATAAAATGATGTGAAAAAATCAAAAATCTAACTTATTTGACTACCTCCTCTTTCCAAAAAACTAACTAAATTTTTCTTATGAATTAATAAATTGTTAAGTTAATTTTCTGTTTATTATTGTTATTTATGATTTTTTCCGTAATTTTGAATTCGGTCAAGTCCCATATAATTAAATTTAACCCAACCCCGCCAGGTCTGGAAGGAAGCAACGGTCAGTTCTAATTTAATGTATATGGCAAACTTGGCCTTTTTTTTGACTGATTTGTAATTCTAAATGTGTATTTTGCATTATTGAAAATTGTAAAATTCAATATTTTCATTTAGTATTAAGATTTTAAATATTTGCAAATGAATAAAGAAATAATTATTTACCATCGGTTGAATGATATTCAAATTGCTGTTACTACTGATGGTTCTCTTTCCGAAATATATTTTGAAAATCCCGAAAAAGAAAAATCTCTTGGAAATATTTATCTGGGCAAAGTAACAAAAATTTTACCAGGTATAAATGCGGCTTTTGTGGACATCGGCACAGAACAAGATGCTTTTTTACACTTTTCCGATATTGACGAAACTCTTGAGACCAAGCACCAACAAAATCCAAAAAATGACCCAAAAGGCAAAAAACAAAGTAAGAATCAGAAAATTGAACCCGAAGAAACAATTAGTGACGAATCTGATACTGACGATGATGTAGAAAATGAAATAAGTAACGAAGCACTACGAATTCAAGGGAAAGCAACAATTATCAAGTCGGAAGCAAGTTTCCATACTAAATCATCAGGTGAAATATCGTTAAACTTATCCGAAGGACAATTTATTTTAGTTCAAATTATACGCGAAGCATACTCTAATAAAGGTGTGCGTGTAACAACCAAAATTGGTATTCCAGGACGATATATCGTTTTATTCCCATTCTCCAAAAATATTGGAATATCCAAAAAAATAATCAATTCCAAAGAAAGAGTGCGTTTAAAGAAGATTGCCCGTAGCCATTTTCCTAAAGATTTTGGATTTATAATCAGGACAGAATCCGAAAATAAAAGTGACGAGGATATCACAAATGATTGCAATGAAATTATTAGTATTTGGAATGAGATTAAACAGAAGATTTCCAACGCTACTTCGCCCAAATTAGTTTATCAAGATATGGAATTGGCAAAAAGTGTGGTTCGGGATCATTTCAATTCAAGTATTTCAAGGCTTGTTACTAATTCCAACAAACTTTACAAAGAAATTACTCATTATTTATCAAAAAATTCTAAAAAATTAGCAGAACAAGTTGAACTTTATCAAGGCAATTTACCAATTTTTGAGTTTTTTGGCATCCAAAAGGAAATTGATAGAATCTATCAAAGTCGAGTAAGCCTAAAGAATGGAGGCTACATAATATTTGATAGAACTGAAGCAATGACTGTAGTTGATGTTAATAGCGGACGTACCAAAGAAAAAGAGCAAGAAAATCTTTCATTTATGACCAATAGCGAAGCTGCCCGAGAAATTGCCAAGCAAATTAGATTGCGTGATATCGGTGGAATTATATTAATTGACTTTATTGATATGCAAAATGATGCACATCGCCGTAGGATTTATTACGAAATGAAGCGCGAAATGGCTCTTGATAAAGCTAAAGTTGTCGTTTTCCCGCTCACTCAACTCTGTTTGATGCAAATAACTCGGCAAAGAGTAAATCAGAATGCCGAAGAAAAAACAATGGACTTATGTCCTGTATGCGAAGGCACTGGCAAGATACAATCAAAATTTATTACTTTCAATACTATTGAAAATTGGATAAAGAAATTTAAAATTTCAAATCAAGAAAACCGACTTGTGTTGTTTGTTAATCCAAGTTTGGCAGAATATATTACTTATGGGGACGACATAACAAACTTGAACAAATTGATGATTAAATATGGAGTCAAGATAAACTTGAGGATAACTACCAAATTAACTTCAAACAAGTTTAAATTTTATTCAATCCGACAACAGAAAGACATCACAAGTGACTATTTGTAAGTCTATGTCGGGAGTTGGGTGCTGGGCGTTGGGTGAATTTGTAGGGGCATAGATTGCTCTGCAATGCAAAATCCCTCTCGGTGAGAGGGTTAGGGAGAGGTTCTAATAAAAATATTACACCACATATATTAACCATTTATTTAATTCAAAAAATTAGGAAATAAGGTTATTGGTTTGGTTTGGTTCATTTTTTTCTACTAAGGTTATTAGGTTCAATAAGGTTTTCAAATAATTTTTATTAAATAATTTTATCTTTAATAATTTCCAAAGAATCAAATTATGAGATAGTCTCTGACAATCAGCAATTCTCAAATTCTCAAATTTTCAAATTCTAATTAATTTAAAAAGTTTATTTATAATTATACTTTTTATTTAATTAATTCGTTTATCTTTAAATATTTTTTTTAAGCAAAATAGCATTACTTATATGGATTTTTTATTAAGCACATTTTACTTTATTGTAGTTCTTGGAATTTTAGTTTTGGTTCACGAGTGGGGGCATTTTATTGCTGCCAAATTGATGGGAATGAGAGCAGAAGTTTTTTCTATTGGTATGGGACCACGACTATTTGGCTATCACAAAAGATCTGGTTTTACTTTTGGTAAATTACCCGAAGATTATGAATACGATGACGATACAGAATACAGACTTTCAATTTTACCAATCGGTGGATATGTGAAAATTGCTGGTATGATTGACGAAAGTATGGACAAAGATTATATCAACAAGCCACCTCAACCCTATGAATTTCGTTCTAAAAAAGCTTGGCAAAAGTTTATTGTTCTAATTGCTGGCGTAGTGATGAATTTTGTTTTGGCGATAGCAATTTTTGGAATAATGGCATTCACTCAAGGTAAATCATTTCTAAAAACAACTGAAATTGGTTGGGTAGCTCCCAAATCGATTGCTGCCGATATAGGTTTTCAAGCACAAGATAAAATATTACGAATAAACTACACCGAAATTGGTTCGTGGAATCAAGCAATGGAATACTTAACTTTCAAGCAGATGGGAAAAGTGAAGGAAATCCAAGTGCAAAGAGCCGGAGAAATTGTTACTTTAAATGGTGATGGCAAGAAGATTATCCGTGCTATTGCCGACCAAAAACCACTTGGAATGGAGCCTGATGGGATTCGTGTAGTATTCCAAATGGTTGAAACTCTAAAACCAGCTGGCAAATCTGGTTTAAAAAAATACGACTCAGTGCTTTATGTGAATGACGAAAAAGTTTATGGACCTACTCAATTTTCTTCGTTAATCAAAGAGAATAAAGGTAAAGAAATTGTAATTAAAGTTAAAAGGCAAGATTCCATATTGAGCATTGCAACCACTCCAAATAATGATGGAAAAATCGGAGTTGCCTTAGGCTCGGCAATAATTGGCAAGATGGAAACTATTAAATATAATATATTTCAATCAATTGCTATCGGATTTGATGAATCTATGAATTCAATTTACGTGTTTTTGGGTTCGATGGGACAAATCTTTAATGGTAATTTGTCATTCAAGGAATCCGTTGGCGGACCAATTATGATTGCAAAGCAAGCCACTCAACAAGCCGAGATGGGACTGCTTAGTTTTCTTAACTTCATTGCATTATTATCGGTTACATTGGCTGTAATCAATATATTTCCATTGCCAGCATTAGATGGCGGTCATTTGGTTTTTGTAATAATAGAAGCATTTTTACGCCGAGAAGTATCGCCAAAAATTAAAATGGCAATTCAACAAAGTGGAGTTGTATTGTTGCTTCTTCTTATGGTATTTGTAATTTATAATGACATTACAAGATAAAATAAATTCTAATAAAATTTGAAAAATATATGCAAAAGCCACTAATTTTAGTTTCAAATGACGATGGGATAAACTCCCCCGGGCTATATGCACTAACAATGGCAGCAAGGCAAGTTGCTGAAGTTGTGGTTGTGGCGCCAGATAGAGAACAAAGTGCAGTTGGACATTCACTTACAATTAATCAACCTTTGAGAGTAACAAAATTTACGAAAAACGGAGAATTTCTTGGATATGCCGTTAACGGCACTCCATCGGATTGTGTGAAAATTGCATTGACTTCACTTTTGGATAGAACGCCCGATTTGGTTATTTCGGGTATAAATCACGGTCAAAATACTGCTATCAACATTTTATATTCTGGCACGGTATCTGCTAGTACAGAAGGTATGTTATTTGGTATTAATTCAATTGCTTTCTCGGTATGTAGTCATAGTTGGGAATTTGAGACGGAAACTGCTGCTGAATATGCGTTGCAAATAATAAAAAAAGCATTGAACCAAAAGTTTCCCGAACATACATTTTTAAATGTCAATATTCCTGCAATTCCTTCAAACGAGATAAAAGGTATTAAGCTAACACAAGTAGGAAGCGGATATTGGAAAGATTTTTACGAAAAACGCAAAGATCCATTTAATAAGGAATATTATTGGTTTTCGGGAGAGTATTTCCAATCTGAAGATGAATTGATAAATGATGATATTGCAGTAAAAAATGGTTATGTGGCGATTACACCAATAAAATACCAATTGACAAATTTTGATAGTTTTGACGAATTTAAAAACTTTGAAGGCAAATGAATAAAATAATTCCAATAGGAAAAATTGAAGAAGGGATGATATTATCCGAGCCAATTTTAAATCAGTTTTCGCAGATACTAATTCCAAGTGGGGTGCTTTTAACTGATTTTCATAAAACTATGCTTGCTCGTTGGCATATTACTTATGTAAGTGTGATTATAGAAGATAGCGATGAAGTAAGTGCTTATAGCGAGGACGATTATCAAATTGCATATAATTATGTTTTATCAAAATTACTTTGGGTTCCTTCCTTTGCAATAGAGAATGATTTGCTTAAAGCTACGACAATATATTATCTAAATAATAAAAATAAGTTTCCTGAATTAAAAGAATTATTAAATTTGGTTAAGGAGGAAAAATGAAAACATTAGACACAATTGTTGATTCTATACGTGAGTTTCCTACTTTACCTTCAATATATTTGCAGCTTAACGAAGCTATGTCTAATCCAGATGTAAATATTAATTATATTACAAAAATAATTGAAAATGATACAGCATCTGTAAGTAAATTGCTAAAACTTGCTAACTCACCAATTTTTGGATTCAGAAACAGAGTTTCCTCAGTTCACCAATCAATAATATATTTAGGAATAGAAGAAGTAAAGAATTTATTGTTGTCGCTTAAAATAATTAGTGTTTTCCATAATCATACCACAAACATTAATCTTATCACACCAAAGGACTTTTGGGAACACTCAATAGCAACTGGGGTAATTGCTCGCTTTATTGGTTCAAGCATTGGTATATCTAATTCGGGAACTCTTTTTTTAGGTGGAATTTTGCATAATATTGGCAGATTGATGTTTTACATAACTCTACAGAATGAATACGGGAAGGTGATTGAACTTCACATTAATGAAAAATATTCATTAAATGATGCAGAAAGAAAAGTTTTTGGAATATCAAGTCCGATAGCAGGCGAAATGCTTGCTCAAAAATGGAAACTACCTATTCAGCTAATTGATATTATCAAATATCACAATCACGGCACTTCAAATGATAAAATTAATCTAAATGTAGCTGCTGTCCATATTGCTGATATTGTTGCGATCCTTTTAGGTTTTGGTTCTGATGGAAGAAAATTTGTTCAGCAACCGAATAAAATAGTTTGGGAACAATTAAACTTGAATGAAGAATTTTTTACATCAAATATAAATAAATTTGCGTCAGAAATTCAAGATCATATCTCAATAATATTGGGTTCTGATTAAATAAAGTATTATGAAATGGCTCAAAAATTTTGAATCCAAACAACTACTATCTTGGTATCTTTACGATTGGGCTAATTCGGCATACTCAACTACTGTAATTACATTATTTCTTGGACCTTACTTATCAATTTTAGCCAAGCAAAGTGCAATCAATGGACTTGTGAATATTGCGGGAATTGATATTCCTGTTGGTTCACTTTTCCCCTATTCTATCTCACTTTCTGTAATCTTGCAAGCACTTCTTTTACCAATCATAGGTTCATTATCTGACATATATAAACACAAAAATTATTTGCTTGCCTTTTTTACAATTTTAGGCTCAGTAACAACTATTCTTTTCTTATTTGATGTTAATTATGTCATTGCTGCTTTACTTTTGGTAATTTCAAATGTGTCATTTGGTGCTGCAATAGTGATTTATAATTCATATTTAAATCAAATTTCCACAGAAGAGAACCGACAGAAAGTCTCCTCGAATGGGTGGGCTTTTGGATATATTGGCGGCGGATTGCTCTTGATAATAAATTTATTAATTTTTCAGAATAGTGAATTTTTGCACATTTCAACAAATACATCAATAAAAATAAATATAACTTTAGCTGGTATCTGGTGGCTACTATTTGCAATTCCGTCATTTAATTTCTTAAAGTTTAAAAATAATTCTAATAAAATTAAAACATCAAAAATTTTTAGTCAAACTTTTGCTCAACTTAGAAACACAATCAAAGATGCTAAAAATCACAAAATTGCAGTATGGTTTTTAGTAGCATATTTGTTTTACAATGATGGTGTGCAAGCAGTAATTTCATTATCCTCACTCTTTGGACAAGAGGAATTAGGTTTAGAAATGTCTTTTCTTACGATGATAATTTTAGTTGTCCAATTCTTTGCAGCATTTGGAGCAATAGCTTTTGATAAAATTGCAAATAGAATTGGGGAGAAGAAATCTCTTTTATTTTCAATATTTATTTGGTTACTCATTCTTTTATATGCTTTTTTTATTCTTAAAAATGCCTACGATTTTTTTACTCTTGCTATTTTTATTGCATTAGTTTTGGGTGGAATACAATCAATTTCGCGCTCGGCTTATTCCAAACTCATACCAAAAGATAAAGAAGCAGAGTATTTTTCGCTCTACGAAATTAGTGAAAAGGGCACAAGCTGGATGGGACCTTTCTTGTTTGGTTTAACATACCAAATCACACATTCATACAGGTACGCAATTTTATCATTAATCATTTTCTTCATAATTGGTGGAACAATATTAATCTTCACAAAATTTGAAAATCACAAAAAATCTCAGATAGTACAAAATGAGCAATAGAATTACAGAATATTTAAATCAAACTTTTGAAAAAACTTTAGGTAGAAATTTCTATGATGAGTTAGAATCTTCGCTTTCAAGCAATATTTATCTATCAAGTTTTTCTCTTAAATCATTTCTTGTCAATTATTTAATTGAAAATAACCAGAAAAATATTCTAATTTTAACTAAAGATTTTTATACTCAACAAGAATTTATCAACGACATAAAATTTTTTGATAATGAAATAAAATGTTATGGTCTGTTAGAATCTGTTTCGTTCCAACCAGAATTATATGGCACTTCCGAACCACTTGGTCATTTTATTCAAAAAATTGAACAATTTTCGCAGGAAGAAAAAAGTGTGTTGATTGGAAATATCGATATGTTGACAATTGATTTTCCAACAAAAGAAAATATAACGGATAGTTTGCTCACAATTTCTGTTGGCGACAAATTAAATTACGATGATTTTATAATGGATTTGGTGTTGAAGGGCTTTTTCAAGACTGATTATGTGGCAACAGAAGGTGAAATTGCAGTTCGTGGTAGCATAATCGATATTTTCCCTCTGGGTGCAACCAACCCATATCGCATTGAATTTTGGGGAAACGAGATTGAATCTATCCGCGAATTTGATTCTATCTCGCAGCGAAGTATAAATAACATTAATCAAATTAGCTTTTTATCAAATTTATTTGATTCATCACAAATCGAAACAACAACCAAAATCAATAAATTAATTCCAAGTAATACAATAATTATTATTGACGAGCAAGTTAATATAAATCAAGAAGTTAACTTGCTTGACTATTTTGGTAATTTCAAAAAAGTTTATTTAAATCCATTAGAAAAATCAAAATATCAAATACTTGTAAATCAGCAGCAGAATTATAAAAATTCACTAAATGAATTTGTTGAACAACTAAAAGAATTTCATCAAAATAAAACATTGCTTCATATTGTATCGGATAATAAAAATTATTTAGATAGATTGAAGATTTTGGTTCAGCGTTATTTTGATGAAAATGATTACAATGATATCAGCTTTTTGAATTATTATCGCAAAATTAAATGGATTGAGTCGACACTTTCAGCTGGATTTATTACCAAAGATTTAAGATTTGCAATTTTAACTGAGCATCAAATTTTTGATAGAATAAATAAAGTTAAACAAAAAAGCTCATCTTCCAAAACAAGTCTAACTTTAAAAGAGCTGGAAAATTTACAAGTTGGCGATTATGTCGTTCATGAAGATAAAGGAATTGGGCAATTTGATGGCTTTCAGACTATCAAAGTTGGTGATGTGATGCAGGATTGCGTCAGAGTTAAATATCAAGATGGTGACATTCTGTATGTTTATATGAATTTGATTCATAAAATTGACAAATATTCTTCGTCAGAGGATACTCCACCAAAGCTAAGCAAGCTTGGTTCATCGGAGTGGGAAAGACGCAAAAGTAAATTAAAGAAAAAATTAAAAGACATTTCCCGTGAACTGATGAAATTATATGCCAAACGAAAGACATCAGATGGCTTTGCGTATCCTACAGATACTCTATGGCAGAAAGAATTTGAGGCGTCATTTATGTTCGAGGATACTATTGACCAAGCAAAAGCAACAGATGACGTAAAAGATGATATGGAACAAACTGCTCCTATGGATAGATTAGTTTGTGGTGATGTTGGATTTGGAAAGACCGAAATTGCTATTCGAGCTGCATTCAAAGCAGCAATTAATGGAAAACAAGTAGCTGTTTTAGTACCTACAACAATTCTTGCTAAGCAACATTATATGTCGTTCAAAGATAGAATGGAGAAATATCCAATTAAGATTGCGCTTTTAAGTCGCTTCCGTACTTCTGCAGAAATTAAGGAAGACTTAGAACGAATTCAGATGGGCAAAGTTGATATAGTTATCGGCACTCATAGGATATTAAGTAAAGATGTTAATTTCAAAGATTTAGGGTTGCTAATAATTGATGAGGAACATCGTTTTGGAGTGTCAGCAAAGGAAAAACTCAGGCAAATTAAGGCTAATGTGGATACACTGACTATGACTGCAACTCCTATACCACGAACATTGAACTTTTCTCTTTTAGGAGTGCGTGATATTAGTATAATCGAAACTCCCCCACCCAATCGAATGCCCGTTTATACCGAGATTATGCGTTGGGACAAAGAACACTTTAAGAAAGCAGCAACTAAGGAATTAAATAGAAATGGTCAAATATTTTTTGTTTCTGACAAAGTTTATGACTTGAATAAAATTGCAGGAGAAATACAAACAATTTTACCAAATGCAAAAATCGGAATTGCTCACGGACAAATGAAATCTTCTGACTTGGAAAAAATTATGGAAAAATTTGTTGCTAAACAATTCGATATACTTGTGACAACTAAAATTGTGGAAAGTGGATTAGACATTCCGTCAGCAAATACCATATTTATCAATCGGGCACAAAATTTTGGTCTTGCTGAATTGTACCAACTTCGTGGAAGGGTTGGACGTAGCAATATTCAAGCATATTCATATTTAATTGTACCAAATGACACAAAAATTTCTGAAAAAAGCATAAAAAGACTACAAGCTCTGGAGGAGTTTTCCACTCTTGGTAGTGGCTTGAAATTAGCAATGCGAGATATGGAAATTCGTGGTGCCGGTAATCTACTTGGTGCAGAGCAAAGCGGCTATATTGACGATATTGGCTATGAGCTTTACTCCAAAATATTAGACGAAGCGGTTCAGGAATTGAAAGAAGAAGAATTTTCCGAATTGTTCAAAGATAAGACGTCGATAAGTAATAAACTTCTGCATAATAAGGATTTAGAAATTGATTTTGACAAAAATTCTTTCCTTAATCACAATTATATAGAAAGCGAGACTGAAAGATTTGTGCTTTATAGAAAAATGTATGATTTCACTAAATTAGAGGAAATTAAAAATATCGAAAATGAATTAGTTGATAGATTTGGAAAAATTCCCGAAGAGACTCAAAATCTAATTTTCATTTTAAGATTAAGAGTATTGGGTTTAAATACGGGCTTCAAAAGGATTTCTATCAATAAAAATATTCTCAAAATTGAACTTCCAATGGAATCAAATGAATATTTCCAACAAGTATTCCCTATTTTACTTGATTATTTTGGTACGATAAATTATAAATACGAGATTAAACAAACTCTAACTAAAATTTTTGTTCAAATAAATGAAATAGAGCAAACCGAGATTATCGAATTGCTCTGGAAATTAAAGAAACATTTAGAATTGCAGATGTAGAATTAAATTAGAGTAATTGGAGTGAATATTACTTTTTCCAAATCATTTTGTGAAAAAAGATTGCCAATTGTGTTCAATCCAAAAAGCAAAATTTCTTTACTTTAACTTTTCTGCATTGCAAGTTTTCTCAATTCTGGTGGAAATTTCTCGATAGCATAGCGGAAGGCAGTGCGAGGCATAATCTCTTTATGCTTTGTGATATAGCGATTAACTGATTGTAAATCAAATTGTGAATAAACCTTAAGCATCCAGCCATAGCCTTTTTGAACCATATCATCTTTGTCCAATAGCAATGTATCTGCTATCTGAAATATAGTGTCAGAAAATAGTCCTTTCCGAGCAGGAACAATTAAGGAAACCGCACTTGCTCGTTTCACCCAGCGATTATCAGACTTGCTCCATTCCAATAATTTCGATAAATATTCAGGAAATTTCATCATAAATGAGCCAATCGTGTGATTACAAAAAGTATCACACGATGCCCAATTATTTATATATTCTTTTACCCAACGCTCAAAAATAACGAAATCTGATTTTTCATACTCATTTTCCAATTTATGCGAAACGCTACATGCAATAAAGGATTCCTCGAGCATACCAGATTGCCAAAGTTGGTCGCAAATTTCAAACTTTTCTTCTTTGCTTTTTGCTTTGATGCTTTGGTAAAAGTCTGAAGAAATTACCTTTAAATCTTTCGAGAAAATACCATAAGGATTAACAGCTTCCTTGAAAAACCGCAATGAAGCTTGGCGACCCTTTTCGAAGCCTGCTTTTTCTAAATTGTTTCGTAATATTTCGATTTCGTTCATATTCTTTTTGAATTATGCTTATGGATTATGCTTGAGGATATGCAAAATTAATTGCCCAATTTATACCGAATTTATCTGTAAACATACCATAGTATGCTCCCCAGAAAGTATCTTGAATTGGCATAATGATATTTCCGCCAGCAGAAAGTTCATTATAGATTTTGTCTGCTTCTTCTTTTGATTCAGGAGAAATTGACAAACTGAAATTGTTACCAAATGTAGCATCGCCACTAAATGTTGAGCTATCACTTGCCATCAAGTAACTTGTTTCATTGATTTTATATGTAATGTGCAAAATTTTCTCTAAATCTGCTTCGGGAACTTCGTAACCTTCGCTTGCAGGCATTTCTTTGAAATAATTAATATCCAAAAATTCGCCACCCAAAATTGATTTGTAAAATTCAAATGCTTCTAATGTGTTTCCATTGTAAGTTAAATAAACTGTTAGACCTAACATAAAACCTCATTAATTTTATTTGTTTGAAAAATATATTTAGGCAAAACAAAATTAATAAATTTTCTTTAATTATTAAACTTTAAGATAAAATAAATTTGCCCATTTAATTTTATAAAATATTTCTTTACCAACTTGTGAATTGTGATCACGATTGTATATCAACTCCATCTTATTTTCATCAGGTAAATAATAAACTAACCAAGGAGAACAAATCAAATCAGATTTGATTATACAATGCTCCATAATGTTAGTTGCCACATCATCATTAAAAGTAAAACTAAGCTTATAAGAATTGTCAAATTTTGTATAGTTTTCGTATTTATAGGATTCCAGTGAACCGAAAATACTTGAAATTTCTTTTTCAATTAAATCGATTTCATTGTTATCTTCAATTCCATCAATCACAATTACTAAATGGATGGCATAATTCATAATATCCTTACTTGTTATTATTTATATTAACTTTATCAATTGAAAATTTTATTGCATCATAAAATAATGCATAAATATTTTCATTAGGTATTAAATCAGTGATTTTACATCTTTCAAAATCATTTCGAACATCTTGATTTACACCAAAAAACAAGATGTACACATTATGTTTTTTGAGCATTTTTAGTGTTGATTTAAGGTTGTAAATGCCTGTTTGGTCAATAAATGAAACTTTACGCTTCCGAATTATTATTTCACTTTTTATACCAACTTGCTCGATAACTCGATTCCAAAATTACATCTTTGGCAATTTGTTGTTTTAAAATTCCCAATTTATATAAAAAATAATTTTGGATAAAATAGATGTTTCATACTATGCAAAATAAACATTCTACAAAATTACCCAACGCCAAACGCCAAATTAAGATTATTCTACTCTAATTATTCTTTTGCCCATTTCGGAAATGCCATTTGGGTCACGCACTTCTACTTCTATCGTATGTGGTCCTTTGGATAAATTGCTTGGCAATTTAAATGCCCAAATATGTTCAGTACTTCTATCATAATCGCTCAACCAATAATTCAAGACAGCCTTGTTTTCTTCTTTGGCATAATTCTTTTGAATAAAAATAATTTGGTCATAAAATGGATCTAATGCTCTTATCTGTTGAATTTTGAACCATTCGCCATCATCAATTTTTACACGTACATTTGTTAGTTTTCCACCACCAAAAACGTTGATGAAGACAGAATCTTTCTTGCTTGCAAAATACTCGTTTAGTTCGGGGATTCTATCATTTTTTTCATAACTCCACAAGCTAAAATTATCTGAATGTTGAGGCTCGGTTGCTACAAATTTAATTCTATATTTGTAATTTTCAAACTTTACCACCCAATAACCTTTCGAACCGCCATCAGACATTAATGATTGTGGAATGCCGTAAATATCCAAATTGCCGTCCCACCAACTTCCGCAAGTAGCCCCAGCAATAATATGATGATGCTCTTTTGTACCTTGCCAACCATCATTTTTGCCAAAGAAAATTTGGCGATTTGTGTGCGTATGACCCGCAAACGAGAGTGTCTTTGGGTAATCTTTGAGAATATCAAATAATTGTTGCTTATCTTTTAATTCATCCATTGGGATATGCATCATCAGAACTACAAGTTGGCTTTTGTCCACATATTTCAAATCATTTTTGATAAATTCCAATTGCTTCTCGCCAAGTTTTGCGTGATATTTATGGTTACCATCATACCAAACATCAAATAGAGAAATGAAGTGAACATTCCCGTAATTGTATGAATAATAAGAAGGACCGAAATAATTATTCCAAGTATCATCAACATCATTTTGGTTTGCTGCATCATAATCAATATCGTGATTGCCGGGCAAATAATGCCAAGGATGAGCCGACACACTTGCCGATTGAATTAGATTTTTATAAAATCGTAAATCATCAAATCCAACATCGCCAAGGAATACTCCTAAATCTGCATTTTCTTCTAATGATTTGGTGAGTGAACTATGCACTAAGTAGCCAACTTCTGTTTCATTTCGGACTTGTGAATCGCCAAAAAACAACATAGTAAAATCATTGCGGTGAAGTTTTTTCTTTTTTAAAGCAAAATAAATAAAGTCTGGAAATTTTCCAGTTGGAGATACGCCACCAAATTTTAATTTTGGTGAACCTTCAGGGAAATAATTATAGTAGAAACTCAAATTCCCGAGTTCAGTTCTTGGAAATTCATATTCTGCGGGATTAATCACAAACAATACTTCATTTGGTTGCAACGGAATTGAATAATTACCATCTTTATCGGTTTTTACAATATCGCGACCATTAGAAACTAACACATTAGCGATGCCAACTTCGTCATCGTCAAAGAAATTATTGTTGTTCTTATCCTCAAAGCAAATACCTTTTGCGGTTTCAGCCCATAAATTACTTGATAAAATCAAAGTGATTATTATAGCGGAAAGGAAAATTCTCATAATTTGTCCATTTTTTTCTGTTAAAACGTTGTGGAATTTTTACTATTTTAATACCCTACAAGTTTAATATAATTTTAACATTAATTTAACAAAACAAAAACTGAATTTAATTCATTTTATTAGAATTATAATCGTCAATAATTATTTTTCATCAATGAATATTCAAAATATTCCGATTTATTCAATAAAGTGTTGTAATTTGCAAGATAATTTTTTGCAAAATTTATAAATTAAATATAAATGAGAAATTTACACAATTTTCACATTCCTGTTATGGGAATTGGATATACAATAGATACACCGCTTAAAGTAGCACATTTTGGAATTGATTCAGTAATATCCTTAGTTGATGATATGTTGATTGAGAAAATTCGCAAATTTCATTGCGAAAAAGAAGGCATTTCATATTCAGAAATTACCGAGAAACACGAGGATTTTAGAGCAACTCGAATCACTTCGTATTTAAATATGATTAATGATTTGGTAAAGGAAAAATTTCAAGATTTGAAGAATACAACAAATGGCTTAAAAAAAGAATTTACTGATTATATCAATATGCTCCCAAATTATTCAGATTTAAAGTTGGAATTTGAAAATTTTGTAAAAAATGGAGTTAACTTAAAAGATATTGGCAAAATGCTTTCCGATAAATTACAATTAGGTAGCATTAGCGTTAATATTATGACCAAAGCCGACAAAGAAAATTATATTAATAAGGAAAAGCTCGGCTATGAATATAATGATGCACATTCAGCTTTACGTGGATTTGCTAATAGCGATTTAAACTCTTCGATTGTTTTTTCATCGGGTATGAATCCATCTCTTTTCAATTATTTACCTAATTTTGAGGATTTTTATCCAAATCAAAAAGGCGAATTTAAAAAGACAGTGATCCTTAAAGTTAGCGATTTCCGTTCTGCTTCAATTCAAGGTAAGTATCTTGCAAAAAAAGGGATTTGGGTATCTGAATTTAGAATTGAGTCTGGTTTGAATTGCGGAGGACACGCTTTTCCAACAGATGGTCTGCTTATGGGACCTATTTTAGAAGAATTCAAAAATAATATCAATGATTTAACTAATGAAATGTTTGCAATTCTCACAAAAGCACTTACAAATCAAAATAGAATTGTTCCCGAAAAAATACCTAATCTTCGAATAACTGCACAAGGTGGCGTTGGTACAAGTGAAGAACATAATTTCTTGCTTGAGCATTATAATTTGGATAGTGTAGGCTGGGGGACGCCATTTTTATTAGTTCCCGATGTTGTGAATGTTGATGAGCATACTTTGCAGCAACTTATAGATTCCAAGGAAGATGATTTATATTTAAGTAATATTTCTCCTCTTGGAGTGCAATTCAATAGTCTTAAAGGTAATACTAAAGATATTGAAAAAGAAGAGTATATCGCTAAAAACCGACCAGGAAGTTCCTGCCCAAAAAGATATGTTTCCTTAAACAAAGAATTTGGAGATTATGGTATTTGTACTGCTTCTCGGGAATACCAATATCTAAAAATTAAGGAATTGGAGAATATGAACTTGCCACAACTTGATTTCCAAGCACAATACAACAAAATTGTTGAAAAATCTTGCATTTGTGTGGGGCTGGGAACATCTGCTTTGCTTGTAAATGGTTTGGATACCAAAGTGGAAGGCGATGGAGTATCGGTTTGTCCAGGTCCAAATATGGCATATTTCAATAAGGAACTTACACTTAAAGAAATGGTAGACCACATCTATGGTAGGACAAATGTAATTGAACGCCAAGACAGACCAAATGTATTTATCAAGGAATTATCATTATATTTCAACTACTTAAAGAATCAAGTGCAAGAAAAGAAACAGCAAATATCTAATCAAAATAATAATCAATTAGAGAAGTTCGGGAAAAATCTACAAAGTGGAATTGATTATTATAAAAATCTATTTAACGGTGTAACTGAATATTTTGCTAATACTAAATCCGATATTCTAAATGAACTTAACGAAAAAAGTTTACTAATTTCTGCTTTATTAGAGGATTTGCAAACCGAAAGATAGAAATCGTTTTTTTATAAAAAATCCTTACTTTTATCAATTTTCTTACTGAATTTTAATTATTATTAATTTTTTGGTTAATAAATTTTGTGAATTAAATTCATTTTTCCAATTATTATTTGTATTTTTGTTTAAACTATTTATTAGAATAATCATTCTAATTATTGTTTGATTATAAATTAGAATTGATGATTAATTTTCAAAAAATATTGTCCTATCTTACTGTATTGTCCTATCTTATTGTATTGTCCTCACTTTTTGCATTTGCACCCAAATTGAAAAGTGATACAACCAGTAATTATAAATATAGATTAGGAATTGTATTAAATTCAAATTACAATTTGCACAAAACAAAATTGCCAATAATTTGGGATTTGCCTGATTGTGGCACTTTCCAAGATGGTACAAGTTTTGGACAAAGCTATGGTTTGGTATTTCAATATCCAATTTACACGCATCTTATAACTATGGACACTCGCATTTTGTATTCTTCATTTTCGGCAGATTTCACTACCGAAAAAAATGATTTTCGTGTATTCAATCCTCAGATTAATTCATATCAGAATATTCTATTGAAGTATAATTTTCATTCCGATATTGCATATTTCTCGCTTCAGCCTGCTTTGCTTGTGCAACCGTTGGCAAAAATTCCTGTAAAAGTAAGATTAGGAATGGATTTTTCAAATCCTTTGAGTTTGCCACAATATCAAGTGACAGAAGAAATTGCCTCGCCACTAAATTACGTTTTCCCCGATGAAACACAAAAACATACAATTTGGAATGGTGAAATGAACTCTCTTGGCACTTCGATGTCTGCCATAGCTGGAATATTATACAGCCATAAGTTAAATAAGCGGATTGAAATCGCGGGTGAGGCTTATTACCAACATCCATTAAACTCCCGAACAAGCGATAATGACTGGAAAACTACGCAATTTGGAGTGAATGCAACAATTACTTATGCTTTTAATGATTTATTTGCAAAGAAAAAGGAAAAAGTGATTCCACCACCTCCGCCTCCCGATACTACGATTGTTCCAGTGGTAATTGCTAAAGTGGAAGAACCCAAGATCGCAAAATTATCTGTTGTGTCTTCACCTTTGGAAATACTTGAAACCACAATAACCGAAGCATATCCAATTTTACCTTACATATTTTTTGACAAAGAATCATCTGTGTTAAAATATGATTATTCTAAAAATTCACAAACAAATTTTGACGAAACAAAACTATCGCATAATTCAATAGAAATTTACCATAATGTATTGAATATTATTGGCTCGCGTCTTTCGAAGAATAAAAATTTTATAATTAGAGTAATTGGATATACTGATGGAGAGGAAATCGAAAATGATGAGGAAAGATTAAAACTTGCTGGGGCAAGGGCAAATACTATTGCTAATTATTTAATAAAAAATTGGAAAATTGACAAAAAACAAATCAAGGTTATTGCGCGCGATGAGCCAATGCTGAAGACAAGTAGCGAATATGATGAAGGTTCAGAAGAAAACCGCAGAGTAGAAATTGAAAGCGATAATATTGAAATTTTCCAACCCGTTGTACTTACCAAATTTAAAGAATTTGAAATTCTCTCTAAATCCTTGGAAATGAAATTTTCATCTAAAGATTTGGATTCTATAACAATTCAAAATGAATCTTTGAACCAAATTAATGTTTCTAAAAAAAATCAATTTAAAAGTGATAAATCTAAAGAAATTATCAATATTGATTCTAACTTAATTAAAAGTATAAACAAACGAATTTCTAACGGACAAGATATTGAATTTTCGGTTGATTTTCTTGCTTATGAGAAGTCGCAGAACACAATAATAACAATTCCGATAAATAAACAGAAGAATACACACGAATTACAAAGATTAAATTTAATTGTTTTTGATTTTGACAAATTTAAAATTAACCAAAACAATGAAAAAATTCTAAAAAATTTTGTAGCAAATTCAATTCAAGAAAATTCAGAAATTAGAATTATCGGTTCGACTGATATTCTGGGAACTCCTGAATATAATATGCAATTATCACAACAAAGAGCCGAGGCCACAAAGAAATACTTGCAATCATTAAATATGGATGCAAAATTCACACAAGTGGAAGGAATTGGCGATACCAAATTGAAATACGACAATTCCACTCCCGAAGGACGCTTTTACAGCCGTACGGTATTAATCGAAGTTAAAACACCAATAAATAAATAAAAAAGAGGTAATATGAAACTTCTTAACTTACTAAAAAACAATAATTATCCTTCCATTCTTGCTGGAGATTTGAGCGAGTTTACTGGAAAGATGAATAAAAAGCAAGCTCAACACTTTTTGCGAAGGCTTACTTTCCACCCAACACCCGAACAAATTAATCAAATAATCGGCAAAACTCCTGCCGAAGCTTTTGATATTGTTTTTGGTGATGGTACTAATCCAGCACCACAACCAACAAATTCAATGAACAATTGGCTAAATAAATTAGAGGAAAATCCACTTGATGATTTGCCACTTGATATAAGATTTCAGATAGAAGGTATTCAAAAAGCACATTACAATGAATTATTGGACTGGTGGTTAGCACAAATGAAAAACTCAACCTTCCCCGAAGTTGAAAAATTTACATTGTTTTTATCAACAATTTGGTCTATTGAATTTACTTACGATACCGAAGCTTTAATTCCTGCACCACTTTTGTACAGAAATAATGCAACATTACGGAAATTACGATTTTCATCATACAAAGACATTGCTTCTGCAATAACTTTAGATGGGGCAATGTTGCTTTATCAAAGTTTATTTTATAGTGGCGGTTCTGCTCCAAATGAAAATTATATGCGTGAACTTATGGAATTATTCACAATGGGCATTGGCGACCTTGATACAGGTGCGGGTAACTACACAGAAGCAGATATTCGTGAAGGCTCCAAAGCATTGACAGGTTGGAGAACAGTTGCATACTTGGGACAACCCGGAGCCCCCGCAAACAAGCCATTCGAAACTTTTTTCGTTAGAGATTTGCACGATAAGGGTAGCAAAAAATTATTCCAATTTGGTCAGATTGACCCAATTACTGATGACGAGAACACCCAAGACTTGGTTAAAGCAAAAGAAGTTGATGGATTGATGGATATTTTATTTACAGAGCGTGGAATGTCTATTGCCCGTTTTATCAGCGATAAAATTTTGCGATATTTCTGCTATAGCAATCCGACAGGTTCAGATATTAATGTTATAAATCAACTTGCTCAATACTTTTATGATAATAATTTTGAATTAGGGAAATTATACAAAAAGTTATTTACGAGTAATTTCTTTTTCAGCGAAGAACTTTATGGATGTCAAATCAAAACTCCACCTGAATTTCTAATCGGTTTGCAAAAGATGTTCGGAAAAGATTTAGACAAAGTGCAATCTGGCAAAACTCGTAAGATGATGAATACATTAGAGCAAGTTTTATACGATCCGCCTAATGTTGGAAGTTGGAAGGCATACCGAACTTGGATTAATACAAATACTTATCCGCTACGTGTGCAATATGCAAATGAATATTTGGAAATTCTTACTGATAATGAACTAATAGATTTTGCAAAGAAATTTGAGGATTATTCAAATTTTGAAAATCTTTTTGACAATCTTATTTCATATTTTTTACCCGTTGAAATATCAACAGAAAGGCAAAGTGAATACAAAACAATACTTGCCAATGGCATTTCTACTGCTGATTGGGCAACTGCCATCGAATCAAACGATATAAAAGTTGCACAAGGACTACGAAATTTTGTTAAAAGAATGTTTGCAACACCAGATTTTCAATTATGTTAATAAAGGAGAAATATTATGAATAGGAGAAGATTTATTCAAACAACAGCAGCAGTTGGTGCTGGAATAACATTAACACCTAAATTGTTGAAAGGATTTGACGAACCGCAAATTGTTCAAGATGATTTTCTTGAAAATGATAATGTTGTGATTATTCTTGAACTTTTTGGTGGAAATGATGGATTGAACACAATTATTCCTGCCGAAGATAGCGAATATTACAAAATCCGACCAAATATTGGAATTCCTGTGGAAGAAGCTGTTAAGGTTAATGACATATATATGAACAAAGCGTTAGTGGAAGATGTAAGCAATGGTGGAATGAAGAGAATGTTCGAAGATGGACGATTGGCGATAGTGGAAGGAATTGGGTACGACCAGCCAAATTTATCCCACTTCCGTTCGGAAGATATTTGGCTTTCGGGCATCAATCCTAAATCAAACAATAATAAGAAATTGCTTGAAGGTTGGCTGGGCAGATATTTTGCACATAAATTACCAAATTATCCAATGGAAATCCCCGAACATCCAATATCAATTTCAATTGATGGAGCAATTTCGCTTATGTTCAAGAGCGAAAAAGGTGATATGGGCGTTGCTTTAACCGATCCCGATGAGTTTTACAAACTTGGGGCGGGATTAACACCTAAAGAAGACTTGCTGACAGGGAAAAATTATTACGATAATGAATATAATTTTGTTCATACAATCGCCCGTCAATCTGATTTATATTCCCAAGCAGTAAAAGCTGCTTATGATAAAGGAATGACAATAATAAATGGCGATTTGTATTCTGATAGCAACTTATCCAAAAAATTTAAAATGATTTCAGCATTGATTGCTGGTGGCTTGAAGACAAAAGTATTTTTTGTAAAATTGAGTAATTTTGACTTTCACGCACAGCAGATGAATACTGCATTTACGGGTCAGCATTTTGTACTCTTAAATGAAACTGCAAAAGCAATTTCGGAATTTATGCAAGATGCTCTCGAAAATGGATATTCCGAAAGGATAACAGGAATGACAATTTCGGAATTTGGACGCCGTGCTTATGATAATGGTAGTCGTGGCACAGATCACGGAGCCGCCTCTATGCAATTTATCTGGGGACACGATAAATTTGTGAATGGTGGATATTGGAATAACCGACCAAATTTGAATGATTTAGACCAATATGGAAATGTAAAATTCCAGACAGATTATCGCGTAATATTCACTGAAATTCTGGAGAAACGATTAGGAGCAACACCCGAAGATGTTATAAAAGTATTTGGCGAATCTTTCCTTCCATTAAATGTATTGGAAAGAAGAGTAAATTCAATATTTAATCAAAATGCACAAATAGCGAATGGTAAAATACTCGTAAGTCCTAATCCAAATAGCGGAGTTGGAAAAATCAGATTTGAATTGAAAAAACCTGCTTTTGTTGATATTACTATCTTTAATTTAAATGGCAAAGTAAATCAAGTAATTCAAAGAAGTTATTTATTCGAAGGTTATTATAAAATTCCATTTAATGTTAATTCAAATGGGACTTATATTGTTTCGGTTATTGCTGATAATAATAGATTTACAGAAAAATTTACAGTTTTTAAATAAACTTTAATTTAACAAATAAAAATGATTTTAATTAGAAGACTATTGATATTAGCAATTTTAATGATTGCGTTTTACAATTCCACCAAGGCTTATCAACCTTGCGATACCGTTAGAACTTGCGTTGGCAAAACGCTTAAATTTACCCTTACTCAAGGTAGAGGTGCGCAGTATATTGATATTTTAAACACAAATTTAAGTCAAAAAGTCAATCAAAATATGACATTGGAAATGTGGTTAAAGCCAGAGAGACAGTCAGGGAAACTGCAATATATTGGTGGAATGTGGGGACCTGCAACCGAAAAATACGACTCATGGGTTGTGTATATCTCGCCAGACGACTCGCTTATTTTCCATATCAATGGTCAAAATGAAACTCTTGGGAACCTTGATGACACTCGTTTATCAATTCCATTTAGTAATTATTATGATAATTGGAATCATTTTGCATTTGTTGCTGATGGTTCGACAGGATGGATTTATATTTATGTAAATTCCTATCCTGTCGATTCAGCACGAAATTCCAGATATCCTTACTACGCATTCAAGCAAATTAATAATCCTGATTTGTCACTGCAATTAGGAAGCACAAATGCCTTGTCCAACGACCCAAATCTTAATCGAACTTACAAAGGTTATATGGATGAAATCCGCATTTGGGGCAAAGTTTTAAATCAAAATGATTTAATTTGCTACAAGGATAGGGCTTTGGCAGGAACAGAAAAGGATTTATATGCTTATTATCGCTGCAATGATTCAAGTTATATATATAAATTATGTGATGCAACTCCAAACAATAATAGTGGTTTTTTGCGGGCTGGCTTATCAACTGTAACTTCCGACCGCAAAGATTATGGAAAAGTTGTGGTTATGCCCACTGCTATTACCGATACTGTTTATTGCGATACCGAAAAAATATACGAATTTACTGTTGTTGATACTGCTCTTTGTCCAACATCAACTGCGATGTTAGATTATGATGGATATTTAGCAAAAAATTCAATATTTTATTTTTTAAATGGGACAAAGGAAGAAACACTATTGTCTTGGAGATATACACCTTTACAACCAGGACAACCCGTTACCATTAGAGTGAAAGCAAAACTTGATTTTATTGGAACAATAAAAACGAGGTTATTATTTAGAAATAATAATAGTTGTGGTTATTATCACTTAAATGTGCCAGTTTCTATCACTCGGAAGTCAGAATTAAGTATGTCATCGCTACAAATGAAGTTTGACTCACTTAAAGCAAGATGTATAGAAAAACCTTTCATTGATTCTACTTTAAAGATTTGCAATACTTCAAAAAATTCTATCACTGTTAATAGTATTAATCTAAAAATGCCCGAAGTATTTCAATTGACTTATCCAACTTTGCCAAAAGTGCTAATGCCAAATGAATGTTTAGATGTAAAAATAAGATTTTACTCACGTGATACAACAATGGCATATTATGATACTCTTCGTATTTTATCAACTGATAAATGTGCTGGAGATGTGAAAATTCCAATTTATGGTAAAGTAAATGAAGTTCTCGTAATTTGGAAAAGAGGAAGCGAAGAAAGATTGGATTCATTCAATTTTGGTCAGTCTTGTGTGGATATGCCCGATGAATCAGTTGAGTATGAATGGATGAACAAGTCTAACAAGAATATTACAATTGAGAGCATTACAATCCCGCCAAATTTCTTTGGAAAATCATTCAAATTTCCGATAATTTTAGAACCCGAAACAGGCTATAATCCAAGTTATTTCCGTTTTTTCCCAAAGCAAAAAGGTGTGTTCAACGATTCCATTGTAATTATTGCCAAATCCGAAAATTGTACTATTCATTATCCAATTTATATTAAAGCACGTTCTTACGAGGCAGACATAAAATTTGTGGTAGATACAGTTGATTTTGGTACTGTGATTGTTGGGCAAGAGGCAACTTTGAATGTAGATATTAAGAATGCAAGCGACCAATCACTTACTGCATCATTATACTTAAGAAAAGGTGAACCATTTTACTTGACGGGAACAAAGAATTTATCCATTGCAAGCAATGCAACCAAGCCATTCCCGCTAACTTTCCGGCCAACTACATCAGGTACATTTTTTGACGAAGTGTGTTTGTACGAAAATTCTTGTCTGCAATCATATTGCATTTATGTTAAAGGCAAAGCAATTGTGCAAAGAGTGCAATTTATGCCTGAAGTTCTTGAAATAAATGATGTTATTAGTTGTCAGTCAAAAGATGGTAGTTTAGAAATTGAAAACATTACTACAGTTCCACAGACTTATTCAAATTTTATTTTAAATCAAGCAAATAATAAATTTACTCTTATTTCTCCTTCTTCATTGCCAAATTCAATCACATTAGAACCAAATCATCGAGCCCAATTTAGTTTTAGATACACTCCCGCAGATAATACAACTGACCGTGCCGATAGGGCATATTTAGAGTTTCAAACAGAAGATGGCGAGTTATGGTCAGCAAAGATTTATGGAACATCAATTACTCCTAAATTATATTTAACATCAGAAATTGCTTATGAAACAATTGAAGTTGGAGGCGTTCTCTATGATACTTTGCATTTAGAAAATATTTCTAATTACGACATTATAATAAATAATTATACAATTTCTCCTGGCTTTGAATTAATTTATCCAACTGATTTTAATAATATAAAGTTAAAACCAAAGGACACAATTCAAGTAATAATTGCATTCAAACCAACTGAAAGCAAAGAGTATAAGGGATATTTTACTGTAAATTCATTAGCACCTTGCCCAATCAGTGTATCATCATATTTGACAGGAAATGGCATTATCGTTCCTCTTGATGTGCCTTTAAAAGTTATTACTTACGGATTTGTTCGTCCTTGCGATTGCCAAGTTCGGTCAATTCCACTAATCAATAATTCATTTTATTTTGATATGGATATTGATAGCGTTTGGATTGATTCAATCAATGTTACAAATCCCAAACCTGAATTTTATTCTTGGTATTCTCATTACTCACCAGATGGTATTGTGCCTTATAAAATTCCCCCAAGAAGCACAGATACTTTGTATATAAAGTTCTGCCCAAGAAATGAAATGGATGCTACGATAATTGATAATGATGCCAGATTATTTCTTCAAGCAAAAGGAAGCGGCTGGGAAAATACTTACACTTCTTATTTAGCAGGCAAACAAACATTGGTTTATGAATATGACGCAAAGAGAATTATATTTCCGCCAACACGGGTGGATACTGTTTCAACACCTCAATTTATTCATCTCCGTATTCCAGCACTTGAGTTCAATCCTCAACAAGCAAAAGTGACAATTACTGACATCACTTTTGAACCGAATGAAAGAGTTTTTTATGCTTATGATTCATTGGGTGGCAACTTACCACTCTTTGTTGATACCAATAATATTCTCACTTTACGATTGGAATTCAAGCCAAGAGCAGTAAGATATTACGAAAATAAATTGAAAATATCCATTTCTGACCCTTGTAATTTTATTGATACAACTCTTATTTTGTCGGGTTCGGGCTTTGCACCGGCTTATGGTTTGAGCTTTACATTCAATAATACAAGTGCATTAGATACATTCCGCATTGTGCCTTGCGATACACTTGCCATTCCTATTTATACAAGTAGAGCAATTCCAGCTGATATTGTGGATATTGATTGCAGAATTGGCTATGATACTACAAAATTAGAGTATTTGTATTCGGAAAGTGATTATTTAATCCCACAATGTAAGTCTTATACACCATTTTTGAAGCATAATTATTCCGAATTTGGTGGGAGTGAATTTTTACTTAAAAATGCTTGCTATGTGGATTCCCTAAGACCAATTTTTACTGCATATTTCAAACCAAGAATAAATGATAGAGATTCTTTGGTAATTACTTTAGATAGCATACATTTTGATACAGAAGAAATAATAATGTACCATATCATTGCTGAAAACGATTTTGCTCGTGTGATAATACAGAAGCCTGAACTCACTGCTGTTTCCTCGGCTGATTTTGATTCAGTCAAAGTACTTGATTGCGTAGAGCGAACAGTATTTTTGCATAATACTGGCGATGTGCCATTAAGTTTGTTTTCTTTGCTTAATTTGAATAATGAATTATTCTATGTTAGTTCTGTGCCAAATCTAACAGATACACTTATGGTTGGCGATACATTATCAGTTACTCTTAAATTCTGTCCACGAAAATCTGCTACTTTCAATCAATTTATTCAAACGATTGCGGCAAGTCCTTGTCAGGTTCTTGATTCCAACTTACTTACTGGTATTGGATATGCACCGAGATATGAAATTGGATTTGATACGAAAAATTCTTTCACAATACCCGACTCGCTCATTACTCAATTAGGAGATACAATTACAATACCGATTTATTTGGATAAGGATATTAACACTACTTTGCAAGGGCAAACAATATGGTTAGAAGATTTGTCGTTTTCAATGAATCTTTATTATAATGCTTTTGCTTTGGAAATGTTGGATGTGCGTAATTTTGTTGATGCTAAATTTACCAACACTTACACACCGGGAAGTATAAGTATTAAGTTTGACAATTCCAAACAATTAGCAAAAGGCAAATTATTTGAAATTGATTTTCTATCAACAATTCCTGATACAAATTTCAGTAAAATTTCATTACTAATTGATGAATTTTCAACAGATTCGGTGATGTTTTTGGATTTGGTTCCGCTATCGGATTCGACATATTTAATTTCAAATGGAAAATGTGGATTATCTACATTGCAATATACTGGAGTGATGCCCAGTTTAGGACAGAACAATCCAAATCCTTGGAATTATGAAACTGAGATAAAATTCTCTATATCCGAAAAAACAAATGCTACACTTGAAATTTATTCAATTAGTGGGGTGTTAGTAAAAAGTATTTTCATTAATAAGCCATTTAAAATTGGCAATTATTCAATTAAATTGGTCAACGAAGGGCTTCCTACAGGAATGTATTATTACATTTTAAGGACAAATCATATTAATCAAACAAAAAGTATGATAATAGTGGAATAAAGAGAAATTATTTATAATTTTGAATTTTTCAAATTTAAATAATTCGATGAACTTAACAGACGAGCAACTGCATATCATAAATTCCTCAGGGAATATTAAAGTTAATGCTGTTGCTGGTTCTGGAAAAACAACAACTATCTTAGAATATATTAAAACTCACTCAAAATCAAGCAAAATACTATATTTAGCTTACAATAAATCTGTAAAGGAAGAAGCCAAAGCCAAATTAATTAAGCAGGGCATAACTAATGTTGATGTTCATACTGCTCATTCGTTAGCATATCATAGTCAGAATATTTACAATACTACATTAAAGTCATATTCTCCTTATGAATTACCAAAATTGTTAAATATTGAAAGCAATAAAAATAAAGTTATTGATAAATATCTAATTGCTCATTATACATTAAAGCTAATAGATTATTTTTATAATAGCAATGTAGAAAAGATTGAAGATTTAGACCTAATAAAGATAATATTTGAAAATGAGTCGTTAAATTTTGTAAATGAATATTACGATTATATTTATTACTTAGCAGATTTATTTTTTCAATTAATGAAAGATGGTGGAATTCAAATAACTCACGATTTTTATTTAAAACAATATCAATTACATAAACCAAAACTAAATTATGACTTTATTTGTTTTGACGAAGGTCAGGACGCATCGCCTGTAATTTGGGATATTGTCAATAATCAAAAAGCAACCAAAATAATTACTGGAGATGTTAATCAACAAATTTATAGTTGGAGATATGCAGTAAATATGCTCCAGAATATTGATTTCCAACAATTTTATTTAACTCAAAGTTTTAGGTTTAATCAGGATATTGCGGATTTGGCGGTACGAATTATCAATTGGAAGAAGTATATAAATAACGATTACAAAATATCTGTAATTGGAAGTGGAAATTCAAAATCTACAAAAGTAAAAGCTTTGATAGCAAGAACAAATCTAGAAATGATTGATAATGCATTAGAATTTGCCAGAAAAAGTTCAAAAGATACTAGAATTTTCTTTGAAGGTGGCAATAGTAATGCTTTCTTTCTGGAAGAGAACAGCCTGCTTAATGATATTCAAAATCTTTATGCAGATAAAAGATATTTGATAAAATCTAATTTTATAAGAAATTTTGGTACTTTCGGTGAGTTGGCAAATTATAATAAAAAGGCAAGCGACACAAATTTATCAAATTTTACAGATTTGGTTAAGAAATATGGAAAACATTTAAATAAAATCCTTGCTTTTTTAAAAAAGAAAAGTATTCCCGACATTTCTCATAAAAATAATGCTTCTATGATATTTACTACACTTCATAAGGCAAAAGGTATGGAATATGATTCAGTTGAACTTGCAAATGATTTCATAAAAGAAAGCGATGTAAAAGACATTCATAAGAGAAAAAATGTAAATTTTGCTAAAATTAACGAAGAGATAAACATTCTTTATGTGGCAGTAACAAGAACAAAAAATAGACTTAAATTTCTCAAAACAAACATAAAAAATGAAGGAGAGAGAACGCAAATATCAAATGACCAAGAAAGTTCAGAAAAAGCTGCTTATCAAATAGAAAAGAATATTCAAAGCATTTCATTGCCCATTAATAATCCTAAAGTTGTAGTCAAATTTGATGAATTTCAAAAGTTATTACAACATAAAATATATGCAAAAATGTATCAGGAAGGCTCCATCGTTTTCCGAGCAATTGCAAAATATGGATCAAAAAACAAGAAACTTTTTGAGATTATAAAGAAAATGTACGAATCTTCCTAATGCTTTCTTCTGAATTGCACAAACCACACAACAAAGCCTGAAATCAAAATGAATAAAACAAATATTCCTACGATTGGTACTACTAAAATGTAGAAATCACCAATTAATGGTTCGAATATTCTTCCTGTATGCACTTCTAATGCAAAATTCCACATTGACATTGGCGATTTCTCAATTATTTCCTTTGGCATTTCTGGGAAAGGTATGTCAGAAGTAAGATTTCCTGCGCCTTGATTATACTCGAAAGCAATCTCTTGATTTAAAAAATCATCTGTAAAACCACCTATCATAAACTCCCCAATCGGTCTGCCATTATCGGTTTTCTTAACTGCTACTTCGTTGCGGATATAATCATAAACTTCGCCTGTTGTATAATTCCACAAATACAAACCTTCGAATGAGCCAACCAAATACAAATTGGTTGTGATTCGTTTGAACACATTTATTCCCATCACACTGATAGGTGGCTGATTTGCAAATGTTTTTAGTGGAGTTTGGAAATTATCATCAGAATAAAATATTCCGTCATTTGTTGCCAGAAGAAAGACATTATTTCCTTCATCATAAGAAATTTGCCTTAACGCATCAAAATATGGATTTGAGGTAGCAAGTTCGGTAAATGGAATTTTATTTACTCGCGAATTTGCAATGGTAATCAAGAACGGAGGACGCAGGAACATTCCCGTAAAAGTATTGATAATAAGCAAAGCAACTGTAATCCAGCCAATTTTATTATGCCATTTTAAATGCCATTTGGAAGATTTTACGATTTTCTTTTTTTTCTCTTCTACTAAATCCTTCTTTTTGATTAAGTATTTATTGATAAATAGAATTATTCCCGTTATCGTTAGAAATGCAAATATCAAGCCTGCTGCATCAACTATCAATTTACCCGGCAAACCATAAATTTCGCCGCTATGAATAACCCAGAATGTTTTGAATAATCCAATTTTATTATCATAATTGACTGGAGGTGGGATATTAACTTTTTCAAATTTCACAAAGTCAGTTGTTCGGAACAAGAAAGATCGAGTCATCACATAAGTAGTATCTTGTATATTAAGCAAATCAACTACACGGCTTTCTTTGGTAGGTAGGTCGATTTTCGTCCATTTTTGCTTATAGCGAATAAATTCAAACAATCCAAAGAATGTCCCTGCCAATACACGGTTTTTGCTCGTTAAAGTCATTGTACAAATTTTTCTATTGTCAATTCCATTTCTGAAACCTTTATTGAAATCAATAAACTTGGAAAAGGTTGAATCAGTAAGCCAAATTCCAATATTTCCATAAATTAATATGCTATCATTAGATAATTTAAGAGTGGATTTAACCGAAGCATTGTTCCAATTTTTATAACGATAATCTTTTGGGAGCAAATTGCGGTTAATATCCCAAAATGAGAATGTTTGACGGTGATTTAATACTATTCCAGAAATTACAAATAAAATTACAAAAAAAGAAATAATAATACTTAACCATTTATGGTATTTGCGAAGGAATTTTAACATAGGTAATTATCTGTTTATAACTCAAAAATATTATAAAATGAATCTTCAATTTTTGTATCAATAATATTTTGTGCTGTTAGAACCTCAAAGTAAGATTTCACTTTTTCGACTAATTCTGCTCCCTCGGAATATGTAAAATTAACTCTATCCAAGAATAAGCGAACTTTATCTGGGGTTTGACGCATCATATCAAAGGAAAGATTTGCAGACTCATCTTTATTAGTATTCACCCATCCTATTGCTTTCTTTAATTCATCTAAAAATACTCTTGCTAATTCGGGATTCTGACGAACAAATTCACCTTTGAATACAATACCTGCATTTGGGAAACTACCGAAGCCAGGATTTACTTCGTTCCAAATCTCATTGTAATTTATTGCGGAAAAAGGAAGTTTTCTGTCGCGAAGTGATTTAATTGCATAACTTGCTTCGGGCTCCCTAAGAATAACTGTATCTGCTTTACCAGTGACAAATTCATTGAAAATTTCATCAGGTCTTCCAAAAGGTTTCCCGTATGAAAATGTAAATTCATCGGGATTCATTCCTAATGCTTTAATCAAATACTTTGTTATTTTTGTAGGTGGAGCTTCTTCGAACAAAGGAGTATGAATGACTTTGCCTTTTATATCCTCTAAACTTTTTATTGGATATCGTGTTAGTAAAACAAAATTATCCCAAACAAAAATTGCAGGAATTTTTATGTCGATTTTTTGTAATTTTACAGATGTAATTAATGCCGAAAAACTAATATCTGCTTTTCCATTGTTTATCCAAGCTAAGTGTTTTTCGGTTTCTTCCCAAACTTTTAATTCTTTTATTTTAACTGATTTCCGAATAATTTCTGATTGAAGTAATCGCATAATAACAGGATAGGCAACGGGAGTTGCCGATTGTATAACAAGTTCAGTTTTGTTTGATATCTCAATTGAATCTTCAATGACTGGAATTTTATGGAAATAAACGTGATATTCATTTTGAGCAACTTTCTTTGATACGTATTCATAGCCCATTTCTGATAGCATATTCATAATCGGGATTGGCTCAAAGCGTTGAATTAGTTTAAAGCCTTGTCCTTCTTGCAATTGGTAAGCCTTTTGAATTATGATGTCGAAAGGATCTGTTTTCATTGTCCGAACGTCTAATACTTCAAAATCTTCCATTCTGCTTTGCCAATCATCAGATACATTATCGTTATTTGGATTGAATATACTAACTCGATATTCTCTATTATTTTCAATATTGAATTTGAAATTTAAGCCTTTGCAGATGTTGATTATTTCGTCTGGCGATTCTGTGGAAATTAATACAATGTTTTCTTGAGGCTTTAATTCGGTTATTTTTTGTATAATTTCGGACATTGTGTTGATATTGTAAATATATCTTTCGTGAGATTCTGCCCAACTAATTGTTTCGCCAACAAGTATTTCAATTTGATTGCTACGGATACAATCAGGAGCGATGCGTAATAATTCCTGTGTAGTTCCCAAATAATCATTCAAAGTATGTAAAATTTCACAAATCGAAAGTTTAGTAACTCTTGCGGCATCATTGAAAGTTGCAAATTTTGCAACTGTATTATACATTACTGGATTTAGTAATTTTTTGAACTTATCTGAATAATTTACCAAAACTGACTTAAGTTCTGGATGTTTATCCAAGGTTTCTTTGATATTTGAATTTGCAAAAATAGGAGAGTTGATATTTTCTAATAAATTATCAACAACTTTTTTGCTAATTGCACTAACTGGACATACTTCCATTGCTTCGTTTGAATTTGCGATTTCTTGGGCATTTTCTGGTTGCTTGTAAACAAAAGCCAATCCATTATCAGCAATGTCAAAATTATTGGGAGCGACTTCTACGCATGCTCTACAAGCTACACATTCTTCGTTTACTTTATATATATTTTTCATAAAAAAATCTCTTTTATTTTTTATTTATAGGATTAATAAAATCTAAAAACAAAATTTGAATATTGAAAATTTTATTTGTTATAGACTTTATTAATTCTAAAATAATTTGAAGAGGCTGTCTCATAAGTCCAAAATATTTCAAAATTGTCATTCCCGTGCAAACGGGAATCAACTACTATAGAGGATTTATGGATTCCCACTTTCGTGGGAATGACAGCAAAACTGACTTATGAGACAGCCTCTCCAAAATTGATATAAGTTTAAGAACGAAAATTTATTTTAATTGCTAATCTGCAATTTATAAATTTTATTCAAACATTATTTCTTTTTAGCTAAGAATGTTTTTTGTACTAAATCGTAAAGAACAACTATACCACCAAGAATCATCAATGTGTCAGGTAATATTCTAAACCACATCCAGCCCGACATTGGTTGAACTGCACCTCTTAAACGAGTGTAATAATATCCCAAGTCGTGTGCGATTCTTGTTTGTTCAATACCAATAATATATGTTGGAATTGTAAATAACAAAGCACCAATTGTTAATAACCAAAAGCCATACTTACTAAGTTTCGCGTTCCATTCTAAGCCTTTAGCTAATGAGTTTGCCCGTGAAGTCATATACAAGAAAGCAATTGAGATATAGCCAAATGCACCTAACAATGCAACGTGTCCGTGAGGCATAATCAAATATGTTCCGTGTGAATAATAGCTAATTGTTGGTGTGTTGATTAACATACCAAAGAAACCTGCACCTATCCAATTCAAAGCTGCAGAACCTGCAATCCACATAAATGGCACACCAAATTCGTTATTGTCGCCACTATGTACTTTTTCTCGATGGTTTTTCCATGCTTCTACAATCATTAATGCCAATGGAAGTGGTTCTAATGCAGAGAAAATTCCACCAATAGCAATCCAATATTCATCTAAACCTTGCCACCAGTAATGGTGCCCTACTCCAAGAGTTCCGCTCAACATAATTAAGAATAATTCGAAAAGCATAACTTTTACTGCAGTTTTTTGCGAAATTAATCCTAACGATACTGTAAAGAATGCAATCACGCCAGCTGCAAATAGTTCGAATGTTAATTCTACCCATAAGTGAATTACCCACCAACGATAGTAATCATCAACTGTAAAGTTTGGCATAATTTTATGAATTGGCATCATACCAGCAATGTATAAAGTTGCAATAGCAAAAGCAGACCAAATAATTGTGGATACAATTGGGTTATTTGTTGCAGCTTTTCTGATTAAGGAAATAATCAGTAAGAACCAGAAAACAAGCCCGATGACAAGTCCAATATCCCAAATTCTACCTAAATTAACTAATTCACGTCCTTCGTTACCCAACCAGAACCAAGTTTCACGTAATTGTCCAGTTGCTCCCATATATAAACCAATAACACTACCAACTGCTACAACAACTAATGCTGCCCACAATACATCCACAAGCCATGGGTATTTGTGGTCTTTATTAGCTACCCAAGGAGCAATCAATAAACCACCAACTAACCAACCCACTGCAACCCATAAAATTGCGATTTGAGTGTGCAATGATCTTAAAACGTTAAATGGTAATAAGTTCTGCGAAAGCAAGAAATCTTTTGTTGGTTCTGTGTAAAGGTGAGCCAAATATCCACCAATAATCAATTGAACAACAAATAGTGCAGCTACAATTGGAATATATTTCAGTAATTTAGCTTGCGATTTGAATAAGCTTGTAATTTTAATGGCAGGTTGAAGTTCACTTGGGTCATCTTTCTTTAATAAATATTCATAAGAAAGGAATATAACAAAAATTGTTAATGTCCAAAGGATTAAAAACTCCCAAAGTGAAATTTTATGAGAATTAAACCTAACATCTTGGTCTAAAAGAGGTTCTGGGGGCCAGTTATTCGACCAAGTTCTATTTGTTCCCGGTCTAAGTGAGGAAGCCACTAATTGAGACCAATCCACAAATGAAGCGATCTTTTCAGCTTCATCTGGGTGGATAACTCCACCTGGGAAAGCACGACTTGGGTCGCCTTCTACCAATAATTTAACCAAGTACTCTACATTTCTGTGGTAAGCAACTGCAGATGCATCAGTATAAGTAGTAGTTTCTTCGAGTAATTTAGTTTGTTGCTTAATGTCTTGCTTAACTCTTTCTTTAACTGCAGCGCGTTCAACTTTTGTTAAACCATTATTTGTCTTTCCATATAATTCATTTGCATAAAAATCATACAAAAATTCTGTTCTGTGGTGCATAAAGTCAGTAGAAAAGTCAGGTCCCATATATGCTCCCATTCCAAGCAATGTACCCCAATCCATAAGGTCGAATTGTTGGAAATAACCTTTTCCTGCTACTACGTCATCGTAAGTGTAAAGTACTTCTCCGCTAACTGAAGTTACAGTTTTAGGAATTGGAGGAACTTCTTTCTGTAAGTTTGCTGTGTAATAAATTAGCATCGTCACCATAAACAATGCAATTATCCAGAAACTTGTGTATAAGCCTTTATGGCTCATAAATTTGTCGAGTAAACTTTTGTTCATAAATACTCCTTTTTTATTTAATTTAAATACTACTTTGTTGTAGTATTTTATTGTAAAAAAATTTAAAATTTAATTTTCTCTAATTTTAAAAACATATCTTCGGACACTTCTAATAAATTTGTCTTTTTAAATAAATCGAATATTTGATTTCTTATTATTGCCCATTGCGAATGTAAAACGCAAGGATTTGAATCTGAACATTCTTTAAATCCCAAAACACAACCCATATATTTGTCCATATCATCAACTGCATCAATTATCTGCATTAAATTAATGTTTTCGGGGTTATCATTAAAAACATAGCCACCATCACGCCCCTGAATACTACGAATTAAGCCGACTTTTGTAAGGTTTGTCATTATTCTTCTTAGGTACTTATCCGAGATATTAAGCTGTTCAATAAGGTATTTAGCAGTATAAATATCGAGTTTTTTGACCGCCATAAATGTTAAAATTCTAATTGCGTATTCTGCTGTGTTTGATAAATTCATTAATATACTACCTTGTTGTGGTATTTATACGATTCACTAAAATAAATATTGAATTAATTACAAAAATAGTAAAAATAAAGCAAAGATTATGATAAATCAATGATTAATATTTCTTATTGGCTATCACATAAGTTGTTTTTTTTGTGGAAAATATTAAAGAAAAATATTAAATAAAAACATTTTAAAACCTTATTTAACCTAATAACCTTAGTAAAAAGAAATGAACCAAACTAAACATAAAAACCTTATTTCCTGCTTTTTAAATTAAATAAGGTTATAAAATTTTGGGGTCAAAATGGAAATTATTTCTAATAAGGTTAATAATGAAAATAAGGTTATTGATTAGATATAATTCACTTTAAGCCATATCTTGATTGATGGAGATTGTTCTGTAAAATCTTAATTATAAAACAGCCACTAATTGATAATGAAATATAAAAATAAGAATAAGTAATGCCCTTTTAAATTTCAAATTTCAAAACTAATTTATAAAAATCTTTGATTTTGGGATTGTTTATTTTCTTTGCATAATCAACTAAATCTGCACCTAAAGAAAACCATAGATTAGCAGAACTATTTGATGTGAAGCTAAAGCTGGGTCCAATCCATAAAGCAGAAATTTCTGATTCAATTTTTCCGCTGGGATATTTATCACTTGTGGAGAATAAATCAATGTATAGTCCATAGGAGAATAATTTTGTCAATTGATGGTTGGTAATCAAGTAATTTTCAAATTGATTTCTTAGCGGTTCTGTATTGCTTTCCTTCCTAAGTGAAAGCCAATTTACCGAACCAAATTCATAAGTTGATTTTCTAGAAGATAGTATTACAAAAATCGCTGGGACAATGTCGTCAAAAATTACTGGTCGTCCGCCGCCAGATTGATAATTCCCGTGACCAACTCCTATCACGGGATTGATGCTAACTATGCCATCAAAGAGTGAATAGTCTATACCAATGCCTAACTCAACGGGCAAATTCAAGCCACCTTGATTTCCTCCCAGCAAATCTTGAGTCCAAAATACTCCATAATAAGTAAAAGCCCAAGTATCATTTATTTGGTTATAGCCATTTACACTTGGATAAAAGCCAAAAGCCGGATCTTGGCTAAACGATAAGGTTAGCGAATTCTCCTTTTTATCCAATGTGTCAGCATTTCCTGCATTGCAAATTTGTATGCTCAAAAGTGTATTAAACAGAAATACACAAAATAAAAAGTATAAATTATTATTCATTAATTTAAAATATTAGAAAATACAATTTACAAAAAATTGATTAGAAATTTTATTTTTTTTATTATTTTGTAAAAGAAATAATAACTATTAAAAATAATTAGTTGAATTTTTCTTGATAATAAATAACTTTTTGATAAATTTGTTTTTTTGAATTTTTTATTTGTAGATTATTAGAATTTTTGGTTAGAACATTTAACATATTATTTTTGGGTTTATTTATTTTCCTTTTGTCTTTTTTGAATTTAAAAAGTCAAGGAAATTTGATTTCTAAAAATTTATATCCTTCTTTAATTAATCCAGATATTTTTGAAATTAACAAAATTATTTTTATTGATACAAGTTCGCAACTTATTCAAAACTTGCCCGATTTAATTGTGTCGCAACCAACAGAAAGCAATTTTCCATATCGATTCTTCTCAGCGATGTATTCCCAATTTGAAAAGAATACATCTACCCCCAAATTTCTAATGAAGGAATTTCAAATTGGTTTAACTGATTTGCACGATAATTCAACAATATTTGATAAAAACACAGCATCTAATGATGTAGAATCAATACGAAATTTCTATCAAATAAATGGTTATCACCAAGCAATAGTAAATTACAAGTTTTATCCAAATCCATACAAAAAAGAAAATATATTGGAGTTCGAGATAAATTCTGGTAATAGATTCAGAATAGATTCTGTGATTTACTATGGCTTTGAATTATTACCTAAAGAAATCTTACAACAAATTGAGAACAGAAAAAAGGTGAAAAAAGGTGATTATTTTGATGAAGCAAGACTTTCTGTTGATTTTTCTACCATTCAGAATTATTTAAGGAATAATGGATATTTTTATGCTGAATATTCAACTCCATCAGTCCAAAACGATACTATTAATTCAATCGATGTTATAGAAGTGCAATTTCATTCATTACAAAGATTTAAGGTTGGAGACATAGATTACATCGATAGCACAAACAATCAACCAATTGTTAGCATAGGACTTAAAACAGAGCAAATGCAATTTAAAACAGGCGAGTGGGTAAGCCTCAATAAAATCAACCAAACAAAAGATGCCTTTTTGTCGCTGGGATTATTTGATATTGTCGCAATAGATACAACTTCACGTTTTGCTCCACAAACCGACTCCACACTTAATTTTGTAGTATTTTTATCTTATCGCAAGCAACAAGAATACGGAGTTGGTTTCTCACTCAATCAAACACGAATCGACAATTTGGTTAATTTTGGTGTGGAATTGAACTATCGCCATCGAAATTTCCTAAATGTGGCTCAGGAATTTTCTCCTTTTGCTAACATTTATCTTAAAGATATTTCCACTACAATAATGACAGGAAATTACGAATACGAAACTCAACTTGGTTTTAAATTCAATCAACCACTTCTTTGGACGATTGATAATAGCAGAATTTCTTTGCTTACAAGTTTGACATATTCGTTAAGGTCAATGAACAATTACTTTACGATTGCAACTTTTAATGTGCCAGTTTCATTTATTATAAAGTTTCCTAAAATTACATATTTCAATCGTGGAAGTATTGATTTGCAATTTTTAAGGGAAAATCCATTGAATTTCGAGACAGCTTTGGAAAAGGCTTTTTCCTATGCCTCTAATTCAACTGATACGAATAATATTTTACAAGCATTTATCCAATATTCTGACTTAAATACATACTTAAAACAGCCTGTGTTCCATTTCTATACTTCGAATATTATTGGATTTTCACTAACGGGCGATTCGCGGAATAATCCATTTTCGCCTACTCGTGGTTATTTTACTTTTGTTGGGCTTGATGGTTGGAATCCATTATTTTTCCATTCTTCAATTTCGGGATTAGCTCGCTTTTTAAGATTTCAGCTTACTCATTATAAATTCGTCAAAGTCACTCCCACAACAACTCTTGCCTTGAAAGGTAAGTTCGGTGCTATTGGATTGCTCGAAAAGGGCAATAGTTATGTGCCAATTGATAGGCAGTTTTTTGCGGGCGGAGCAAATAGTGTTCGTGCTTGGGCACCTCGAACCTTGAGATATACAAAGTATACTTATGATAGCGTTGGTGGTAGCGAAAACACATACAGATTTTTACAGAATTTCATTGGAAATGGTGTTCTTGTAGAAGGCAGCGCCGAGCTAAGGTTCGGATTTGCCAAACCGCGTGGATTGAATAAAGCAATGAAAGGCATTGTGGAGAGTTTGAAAACAACATTATTTTTAGATTTTGGAAATGCTTTTCACTGGTTTTTGGATAATGAAGATATTCAAGTAAAAGCCACAGATTATATTACCAAATTAGCAGTTGGAACAGGCGTTGGTTTGCGTTACGAGACTCCAATTGGTCCGGTGCGATTTGATTTAGCAACACCAGTTTACGATCCAATGGGCAAGTTAAAACCCTTTGGTTCAGTCTCGTTTAACTTTGGCTTAGGTCATTCATTTTAATTGATTTAGCGATGAAAGATAAAATAAATATACAAGAAATATCATTTATAGATGGCAAATTTGATGCTATTATTTGTTTAAACACATTAATTCCTGAAATATCAATAATCAAACAATTAAAAGATGTGCCAATTCTGGCTGCAGATGGTGCGGCTATTTATTTGCTTGAACATAATATTGAACCTGATTATATAATTGGCGATTTGGATTCTTTTAATAGTAGTATTTATTATGACGATTTCCCAAAAGATAAACTTATTCATTTACCCGAACAAGAAACAAATGATTTTGAGAAAACTATAAGATATGCACTTGCAAATAATATGCAAAACATACTTGTATTTGGCATTCACGGCGGTGAATACGAGCATTCTTTAAATAATTGGAGCGTACTTAGTAAGTTCTCCAAATTAGCAAATATTCTGGTTTTTGATAAATATCGTTATGGCTTTTGTTTGGATAAATCTGCCAAGATTGCATTAGAGAAAGATGAGATAATTTCGTTAATTCCAAAAGGTTTAGCAAAATTATCAACCAATAATTTGCAATGGAATTTGCATAATGAAATATTAGAATTAGGTGTGCGAGAAGGTGCAAGAAACAGAACTTTGGATAAATATTGCATTATTGATATTCATCAAGGAGAATTATTTGTGTTTGTAGATTCACGATTTCCTAAAATATTGAAAAATAATTTGATAAGTATATAAAAATTTGAGGTTTAAAATGAGCTCTGAATTACAAAAAAGGGTGCTTGTAGCATTACTTGGAATACCTGTTGCAGTTGTACTAATTTTGCTTGGTAGTTATTATTTGTTATTTGCAATTGTTATTCTAAATTATTTAGCGACTTTGGAATTTGCTAAACTTGCAAAACCAAATGAAAATACTACAAATACACAATTTATTGCAATTGCTAATTCATTATTTATTATTCCTTGGCTACTTTTTGTCACTGATTTTCCTAAATTAATTGATTTCAGTTTTGCATTTCTTTATTCTTCGTTTTTAATTCCATTTTACTATTTTATTATTTTGTTATTAATAATATTTTTTATCAAAGATAACAAACTTAATACGATATTGACTTTATCTGGTAGTTTGTTTTTTGTTAGTATTCCATTTGTCTCGCTTTTTTTTATCAGAAATAATGACGCAAGAATAATCCCTGAGAACCTTGCTGGATATTTTATGCTAATTTATTTTGCATCTATTTGGGTGGGCGATTCAATGGCATATTTTATCGGTAAAAGATTTGGAAAACATAAAATTGCTCCATCAATCAGCCCCCAAAAAAGCTGGGAAGGTGGCATTGCTGGAATGATTGGTGCTGCTCTTACCTTTTACTTTGGATTGCAAATTGTGGGATTGTATTTCCATAATATAATTTTAGTTTTATTAATTTTTACTATTTCGGTTTTAAGTCAAGTTGGTGATTTTATTGAATCAAGTTTTAAGCGAGAGGCAAACATAAAGGATAGTTCAAATTTATTGTCAGCACACGGCGGGATTTTGGATAGAATGGATAGCATTATGTTTACTGCACCAATTATTCTACTTATTTTATTGCTAACTTCATTTATTGAATAAACAATTTTAAATATTAGTATTTACAATTATAAAAAAAGTGGCTTTTGGACGCTACAATTATAACTATATCAACAGGTATTATTTCGGGTATTGTACTTGCTTTACCACCGGGAATAATTAATTTAACTATCCTGAATATGATTTCATCATAATAATTCAAAGATGTTTTAGTGCTAATTGAGTTTATTTTAAATTTATCATAATTATAATTTTTAAAAATAAAAAATAAAATTCATAAATAGATTTGATAATTTTATGCAATATTTTGGCTTTGTGAGTAAATTTTTTGTATAAATTTTCACTTTATTGCAATAAACAAAAAATTAATGTGCTTCTAACCAATTTTTGCCAATGCCAATTTCTACTTTTATTGGCACATTTTCCAAAACAAGTGCATTAATCATTTCTTTTTCTAAAATTTCACGAACTATTTGCTCCTCATCTGGGATTAAATCAATAACAATTTCATCGTGAACTTGCAAAATCATCTTGCTTTGTAGCTTATGATTTATCATTTCTTTATAAACATTTATCATTCCTAATTTCATCATATCTGCGGCAGTTCCTTGAATTGGATGATTGATTGCTGCTCTTTCCATTGCAGTTTTGATGTTATTATTGGAATGATTGATTTGCGGAAAATATCTTCTTCTATTTAACAATGTTTCCACATAACCGTTGTCGCGAGCAAATTGTATTGTGTCGCTAATGTACTTTTTTATCCCAGGATATTTATAAAAGTAATTATCAATAATTTTTGCAGCTGTATTGCGTGGTATTCTCAATCTTTGTGCTAATCCAAATGCTCCCAGCCCATACATAATGCCAAAATTCACAGTCTTTGCAACTCTGCGGGATTCACTATCAACTTCTTCTAACTTCTTATCGAACAATCTAGCTGCGGTAAGAGTATGCACATCTTGATTGCTTTGGAATGCTTCCATCAATGTAGCATCTTTGCTATAATATGCCATAATACGCAACTCGATTTGTGAATAATCTGCACTCATCACCAAACCATTTCTGAAACACGAGACAAATGCTTTTCGCACTTCTTTTCCTTTATCAGTTCTGATTGGAATATTCTGCAAATTCGGGTCAATCGAAGAAAGTCTGCCCGTTACAGCAACTGTTTGCTGATAATTTGTGTGGATATTTTTAGTTTTTGGATTAATCATCTTTGGCAGACTATCAATATAAGTATTTTTCAATTTAGTTAATTGTCTGTATTCAATTAAATTTTCAATAATCGGATGAGCATCTAATAAATCAGTAAGCACAGAAATATCAGTGCTATAGCCACTCTTAATTTTTTTAGTGGGTGGTAATTTCAGTTTTTCAAATAAAATAACTCCCAACTGCTTTGGGGATTCAATGTTAAATTTTTCTCCCGAATAATAATAAATTTGGTCTGTGAGCTTGTCAAGTTCTTTACCTAAATCGGTAGAAATATGAGATAATTCTTGTAAATCAATCCTTACTCCTTGAATTTCCATTGCAGAAAGTATTTCTAATAACGGAAATTCAATAGTTTCAGCCAAGATTGTTAATTTATTTTGTTCAATCAAATTCTTCTGTTTTGAATAAATTGATTTAATTAAAGTAAGTTCTGAAGCAATTTTTTCATTTTGATTTTGAAGCTGACTTAATTCCAATTTTTGATTGCTGCAATACTTTAAAATTAATCCTTCAAAGCTATGATTATCATCGGGATTAATCAAATACGAGGCAAGCATAATATCAAAATAATCACCAATGAGTGTGTAATTATGGCTGTGGGCTAACTTAATTTGTTGCTTAATATTGTAGGATATTTTTTTAATAGATTTGTTATTTAGTATTTCGGTTGCAAAAACCTGAAAGTCCTTACGAACTGAATTATTAGATTTTACATCAGTCGAACCAAACAATGAATTTTGCGATTGTTCTTTTTTGGGGAAATTTATTATGTAGCAAGTATTATTTAGTAAAAAAGCAAAACTAATAATATTAGATTCAAATTTAGAATATTCTTCAGAATAAAATGAGAAAATCAATTCTTTTTCAATTTTTATCTGCTCAATTAATTTGCTAATTTTCTTTGTGTCATCTTGCTCTAATATTTCATACTTTAATGAAAAATCTGTCGCATCTTCAATTTTGTCTTCAGTCTTTGTGGTTAGTAATTCGGGGTTTTGCTTTCTCCAAAATTCCCTAATTTTTGTAAAACCTAATTTTTTGAAAAAAACATCTAATTCCTTATATTTTGGGCTTTTTTTGGCGAACATATCTTGGGAAAAGTCAATTTTTACATTAGTATCAATTGTAGCTAATTCTTTCGAAATAAATGCACTTTCTTTATCTGAAATAAGTTTATTTAAAACTGACTGTTTTTCAATTTTATCCAAATTTTCGTAAATATTTTCGATATTACCAAATTGCTGAATTAGTGGAATTGCAGTCTTATCCCCAATTCCTTTCACTCCGGGGATATTATCAACCGAATCGCCAATTAATGCCAATACATCTATAACTTGATTAGGTGCAACACCGAATTTATCATAAACACCTGAATAAGAAACCAATTCCAAATCGTCTCCTTTAAATCCAGCGGGCTTCAAAATAAAGGTATTATCATTTATTAATTGATAGAAATCCTTATCACTTGTAATGCAATAAACTTGATAATTTTTAGCAGAATATTCCTTGGCGATTGTCCCGATAATATCATCTGCCTCAAATCCTTGCATTTCAATTCTGGCGATGCCAAATAAATCCAATAATTCTTTGATTAAAGGCACTTGTGGCTCTAATTCTTCGGGGAATTCAGCACGATTAGCTTTGTAAAAATCAAATTTCTCCTTGCGGAATGTGGGAGCTTGAGTGTCGAATGCCACAGCAATATTTTTGGGATTTTCTTTGGTCAAAAAATTTGTAATGATATTCGTAAATCCAAAAACTGCGCCCGTTGGCACTCCTTCGGGGGAACGAAACCCTGATTTTATCAATGCGTGGTAAGCTCTGAATACTAAAGACATCCCATCTATAAGATATAATTTTTCCATAAGTCAATTTGTATTTATTTTGATTACAATATTAATATAAATATAAAAATAATTAATTTGCATTTATTAATTTTCAATTTTTTAAAAAACTAAATTAAGGATTTATTATGGTTTTCGATATCGAAATGATTAAGTCTTTTTATGCAAGTTTGCCTAATAAACTTGCTAAAATCCGCAAAGTTATCAATCATCCACTCACTTATGCCGAAAAAATTCTCTACACCCACCTTTTTGAGCAAGAATTTGCCAAAGAATTTGGTCGTGGTGTGGATTATGTAGATTTCCGCCCTGATAGAGTAGCAATGCAGGACGCAACAGCTCAAATGGCACTATTGCAATTTATGCAAGCAGGCAAATCCAAAGTAGCAGTGCCTTCCACTGTGCATTGCGACCACTTGATTACAGCAAAAATCGGAGCAAAAGCTGATTTATCAGATGCTCAAATCACAAATCGCGAAGTTTATGATTTTCTTGCTTCCGTTTCCAATAAATACGGTATTGGCTTCTGGAAACCAGGCGCTGGTATTATTCACCAAGTAGTACTTGAGAATTACGCTTTCCCAGGTGGAATGATGATTGGAACTGACTCGCACACACCTAATGCTGGTGGCTTGGGTATGGTTTCTATTGGTGTTGGTGGAGCAGATGCAGTTGATGTGATGGCAGGAATGCCTTGGGAATTGAAATTTCCAAAATTATTAGGTGTAAAATTAACTGGCAAATTAAGCGGTTGGACTTCAGCAAAAGATGTGATTTTAAAAGTTGCGGGGATTTTGACTGTTAAAGGTGGAACGGGCTTTATTGTTGAATATTTTGGCGAAGGGGCAAATTCAATTTCCGCTACAGGCAAAGCAACTATTTGTAATATGGGTGCTGAAATTGGAGCAACTAATTCATTATTCACTTATGATGAAAAAATTAGTAAGTACTTACGTATAACTGGTAGAACAGAAGTTGCTGACTTGGCTGATGGAGTAAAGGAACATCTTACTGATGATCCAGAAATTTGGGCAAATCCCGAGAAATACTTCGATCAAGTTATCGAAATTAATCTTTCTGAATTAAAACCACACATAAACGGACCTTTCACTCCTGACCGTGCTTTTGCTGTTGGCGAAATTGCTCCTGCAATTAAAGAAAACAACTGGCCCCCAGAGGTTTCTGCTGCCTTGATTGGTTCTTGTACTAATTCATCTTATGAAGATATTTCGCGTGCTGCTTCAATTGTGAAAATTGCTTTGGATAATGGAATAAAATTGAAAGGTGATTTCTATATTACTCCTGGTTCTGAGCAAATTCGTTATACTATTCAGCGCGATGGCTTTATTGATTTATTCGAAAAAGCTGGCGGTCAAGTTTTGGCTAATGCTTGTGGTCAATGTATTGGTCAATGGGATAGAACAAATATGCCAAAAAATACGCCAAACTCCATTGTTACTTCATTCAACCGTAACTTTGCTAAGAGAAATGATGGCAATCCAAATACACACGCCTTTGTTGCTTCTCCTGAATTAGTGACAGCAATGGCATTCTCGGGCAGATTGGATTTCAATCCATTAACCGACAAAGTGATGACCGCTGACGGTAGAGAAATTCTATTCCCAGAACCAACTGGTGAAGAATTGCCACCAAGAGGCTTTGCTGTTGAAGATTTAGGCTACCAAGCACCAGCCATAGACGGCTCTACTGTTCAAGTTGCAGTTAGTCCTGATTCGGAGAGATTGCAATTATTGGCTCCATTTGCCGCTTGGGACGGAAATGATTATAAGGGATTAAAATTATTATTGAAAGCAAAAGGCAAATGCACAACTGACCATATTTCGATGGCGGGTCCTTGGTTGCGTTTCCGTGGTCATTTGCAAAATATTGCTCAAAATACATTAACTGGTGCAATCAACTTCTTTAATGATACTCCAAATTCAGTTAAAAATCAATTAACTGGTGAATATGGTGGAGTTCCGGAAGTTCAGCTTGAATATAAGAAATTAGGCATAAGCTCTGTTGTAGTTGGTGATGAAAACTATGGTGAAGGTTCATCACGCGAGCACGCTGCTATGCAACCTCGTTTCTTGGGAATAAAAGTAATATTAGTAAAATCATTTGCACGTATTCACGAAACAAACTTGAAAAAACAGGGTATGTTAGGCTTGACTTTTGCAAATAAAGATGATTATAATAAAGTGCAAGAAGATGATATTATTGATATTATTGGATTGACTGAATTCACCGAAGGTAAGCCATTAACAGTTGTATTGCATCATAAAGATGGCACTGCAGATGAATTTTTAGCAAATCACACTTATAATCACTTGCAAATTGAATGGTTCAAAGCAGGCTCTGCATTGAATCTAATCAAAATGAAAGAACAAGCATAATATTTTTGCTGCTGGGAATTAGGAATATATATTTAATTGAAGCCTCCCCCTAAATCCCCCTCACTGAGGGGGACAAAGGGGGAGGATATGATAAAAAACAAAATAAAAACCTTCCGAAGGTTTGAAACCTTCGGAAGGTTAAAAAGAAAATTTATCAGAGGCTGCATCATAAGTCAATTTATTCTATTTTGTGTTC
>DYLM01000160.1 GCA_020722095.1 Chloroherpeton thalassium | reverse complement strand
CTCAGTGAGGGGGATTTACCTATGCCCCATCTTTGAGGGGGCAAGGGGGATGAGGACAACTTCATTCTCTACTGAGGTTTTTAAATTTAATAAGGTTTTTCTAGAATTTTTTAAGCAAAGTCCTTCGGTAAGGAATTCAATAGTTCAATTTCCAACTATTTCAATTATCATAATGAAATCTACAGGATAATATTCTGATTTTTTCATTCAAAACTTGATAGATAATTCTATGCTCATCATTTATCCTTCTGGACCATGCACCTGCAAAATTACCTTTCAGTCGTTCAGGTTTTCCAATTCCCTTGAATGGTTCCCTTTGAATTTCTTGAATAGTTTTGAGAATTTTTATTGCAATTTTTCTGTCTTTATTAACCCACCAAGATAAATCTTCAAATGCGTTTGCATCAAATTCCAAGTTTCTCATATACTTCCTCTAAAGAATAACCTTCATCGCGTCCCAACGATTCAATTAATCTCTGCCTCATCTTTTCACTGCTGTTCAAATATTGGGTTTCATCCATAGGAAATACAGAACGCCAGAATTCAATAGGCAGCACTACTGCTATTGGCTTTCCTTCCATATTTCTTATATATTGTAACTGCGTTTGTAACATTTAAACTCCTAAAATAGCTTATTAGAATAATTTTGACGTAAATACAAATCGAATATTATTTGCTTTTCTAAGAAGTATTAGTGGCAGGTTCCGAACATTCGGAATGTTCTTGTTTGTAGCTGATTTTCCGTAGGGAATAGGTATGCTTGTTCCCTACAAAAGTGACAAAAAGGTAGGGAAAAGCAAGAGTCTGGCTCATAAGTTGATTTTTTTTGGAAAATATTAAATAAAATATTATCAAACCTTATTTAACAATCTAATAACCTTAGTAGAAAGAAATGAACCAAACTAAACCAATAACCTTATTTCCTAATTTAAATAAATTAATAAGGTTATAAGATTTGGTGTGTAAAAATTGTAATTATTTCTACTAAGGTTAATAATGAGGATAAGGTTTTTCTATGTTATGTAATTCCCTCAAGCCATATCTTGATTGATGGAAATTGTTTTGTAAAGCTGACATATGCGACAGACTCACTTTTTTGTGCCTCAAACCTCAACTCCCCCTCTCCATTTATGGAGAGGGGGCTGGGGGGTGAGGACGAGATATTTTTATCAGAGCCTCCCCCTTTCGTCCCCCTCAGTGGGGGGATTTACCTATGCCCCATCTTTGAGGGGGCAAGGGGGAGGTCCTAATTTAATTTGCTTATTTTTCCTCACCCTAAAAAATAGTATTTTGGCACTCTGTCTGTGAAAATATCATTCAGAGCATTGATAGATTTATCTCGGGCTTCTCTATGGTTAAATTCAGCCGTAATAATTGTTTCTTCGGTTGGGGTTGCCAAATCTAAAACTTCCCCATAATAATCATAAATCACAGACATTCCGTTGAATGATAATTCCTCGTCTCGTCTGGATTCCGTACCAATTCTATTTGCGATAGCTAAATAAATATGATTGTCCAAAGCACGTGCTGGCATCGAGCGGTGCCAAATCTTTGTCACCAAGTTTGACGGAACAACCACAATATCTGCTCCTTCGAGTGCAAGAGTTCGTGTTGCTTCGGGAAATCTCCAATCATAGCAAATCAATGTGCCAATATTCAAGTCCCAATCAGGATAATTGATATTAACAAATCCTGTATCACCAGGAGTAAATACAAACTTTTCCTTGTAAAATAGATGTGTTTTGCGATATATTCGTGAATATTTTTGTTGCGGAAAAAGAATAGCTGCTGAATTATAAAAATGTTCCTTTGCTTCTTCTAAAAAACCAAAGACAATGATTTGGTTTCTATCGGTTGCTAATTTTTGAAATATCTTAATTGTTTCGCTGTTAAAAGTATCTGAATATCGCTGCATTTCTTCCTTATGTAAAAAGAAATATCCCGTAGTTGATAATTCCGGAAATACAATAATGTCCGATTTTACATTTTCAATGAGACTTAACATTTTTTGTATGTTATATTCTTTATCGAAAAGTATTGGATTAAACTGAACTGTTGAGATTTTCATAATTACCTCAATGAAAAAAACAAAAATAAGTAAAAATACTGATTTTAGTGCAAAATTACAGAAATTATAATTTAATATTTGAAGCTGTCTAATAAGTCCAA
>DYLM01000053.1 GCA_020722095.1 Chloroherpeton thalassium | reverse complement strand
TACTGGATATGATTATTCTGTTTTTAATACAAAATTTTACAATGATTTTAATGCTCTTGAAATTAATTTTGAAGAAAAATGAAGAACGTAATTGTAAAAGGATTTTGCAAAAAAGTGCTGTGTTTACCATTTTTTAACAAATTTTTATGATTGCTTTACTTTTTGATATTGATGGAACCTTGCTTTGTTTGAAAAAGAAGGTTGCTAAAGATATTTTTCTTCAGGTGCTACGAGATACTTTTTCAATTGAAATTGACAAGGATATTTATGTTGACTTTGCTGGACGAACAGATTATGGTATAGTTCTATCTATTTTCAACCAACTTGGACTGCAGCGCAACTTGCTTGATTCCCAAATAGATGAAGTCTTTGAAGGGATTCATAAGTATTTTCTGAGAGAACTTAAAAAAGAACACGCATTCCCTTGCCAAGGTACACTAAATTTACTTGAATTATTAAAAAATGACCAACGCTTTGCTTTGGGTGTGGTTACTGGAAATTTTGAACTTAATGCAAGATTGAAACTTAATCTTTTGGGAATTGAAGATTATTTTCAATTTGGAGCTTATGGCGACAATCAAATCAATAGGTTGCAGCTACCAATAATAGCGTTGGAAAATGCAAAGAAAATCTACTTAAATATACATCCAGATAATTGTTTAATAATTGGCGATACTCATTTAGATATTGAAAGTGCTCATCATAATAGTTTCAAATCAGTGGCAGTAGCTACTGGTGGAATGTCTCTTTCGGATTTATCGCATCACAAGCCATCGCTTGCCTTCGAAGATTTTTCGGATTATAATCAAGTTTATAATTCGATTTTAAAGTTATTTAATTTATAGATAATTATTTTTTACGAGTAATTTAATTATAATATTTCTACTAAAAATTAAAAAATAAATCTTTATTACTTTCCTGGTTCTTATAATTTTACAAACCCACCTCATCAGCTTAGCCCACAAGAAGGATAAATGCAGCGGGAATAATTCTCCAAATAATTTTGTAATTTTGTATTAAATAATATTTGTATATAATCGTAGTATACTTATGGTCTTTAATAATGATATAATCGGTTTTGACTGGGACGAAAATAATATCGACAAAAATTGGCTAAAACATAAAGTCCACTTTACTGAATGTGAAGAAGTTTTCTTTAATAAACCATTGTTAATATTAGAAGATATTAAGCATTCTGTCGTAGAAAGTAGATTTTATTGTTTAGGAAAAACAATGGAAACGAGAATGCTTTTTTTAGTTTTCACAATTAGAAACAGTAAAATAAGAATTATTTCCGCAAGAGATATGAACAAAAAGGAGAAAAAAGAATATGAAAAATATTCCAAAATTTGAAAATCAAGAACAAGAAATTCAGTTCTGGTCAGAAAACGATTCAACCGAATTTTTAGATTGGGAAAAATCAGAGCAAGTTGTTTTTACAAATTTAAAACCAACAATGAAAAGTATTTCCATTAGGTTGCCTGAATATTTACTTGTCCAACTTAAAACAGAAGCAAACAAGCTTGATATTCCATACCAATCTCTTATGAAAATATTTATTAAAAACGCATTAGACAGCAAGTTAACCAAGCAAAGTAAAATATAGATAAATGCTCTTTCTTAGCACCCGAAAAGGAGAAAGGCTGCGGGAATCGGCTGATGGGAGAATAAGCGGGTTGCACATCAAATAGAGCAAGGATAGCAGTATAAACAAAGGACGATTTGGTACATTGAATTTTATTAATCAAGTTATTTAACTTTTATTCATTAATTTTGTAAATTATCTCTCAATTTTTTTGGAACACGACAAGCATCTATTCTTTTCAACTTGATAAATTTGTAGACTTATATTACTATTCTTGCTGGATTTAAATTTTTTTATATTGCAATAATTTTTTATTACTAATTGTTTATTTCTGATTTTTTCTTAATTTTACATATTATCCTAAAATAATTACACAAATGAAAAATATTATTATTGCTATTGATGGCTATGCGGGTTCGGGCAAATCTACTACTGCTCGTCTGGTAGCTAACTCATTGAATTATATATATATTGACACGGGGGCAATGTACCGAGCAGTAACTCTGAAATGGTTGCGTACCGAAACTCCACTTACTGAAGAGAATGTTTGCAAAGTTCTTAACGATATTGAACTTGAATTGCTACAGGGTGCAACTGGACAAATTGTAGTTATGAATGGCGAAAATGTCAGTTCCCAAATTCGCACTTTAGAAGTATCTAATTTTGTAAGCCCGGTAAGTGCTTATGGTTGCGTGCGACAAAAGATGGTAGAACAGCAGAGGCAACTTGGCAAAGAAGGTGGAGTTGTGATGGATGGACGTGATATTGGTTCATTTGTTTTTCCTAATGCAGAATTAAAAGTATTTTTAACTGCTTCTGTTGAAGAAAGGGCAAAGCGGCGAGTGAAAGATTTGGAACAAAAAGGGATGAATGAATCGGTGGAAAGTTTGATAAAAAATATAACCGAACGCGATTATTTTGATAGTCATCGTGAAATTAGTCCCCTAACCAAAACAACAGATGCAATTGAAATTGATACAACTTTTTTAACTATTCCAGAACAATGCGATAAAATTATTGAACTTGCACAAAAAATTATTGGAGAATAAATGGATACTATTAATAATATTGTTTGTCCAAAATGCGGACACGAAATTAATATTGAACAAGTATTAGCCGAGCAGACCGAAAGGAAAATCAAGCAAGAGTACGAAGCGAAAATGCGTCAACAGAATCAAGAGTTAATTAAATTAAAAGAAGATTTAAGTAAAGAAAAAAGAGAGTTTGAAGCGAAAAAGCAGAGAGAGAATGAGATTTTTGCCGATAAATTGAACAAAAGATTAAAAGATGAACAACTAAAAAATGAAGAAGAGCTAAAAGTGCAACTTCAATTAAAAGAAAAGGAAATTCAACAAAAATATATTGCTACAATTAAACATCTGGAAGAACAAAACAGCAAAAGCCTCAAGGAAAAAGAAGAATTAAGCAAAAAAGAACTTGAACTATTGAAAAAAGAAGGTGAAATATCTTTAAAATTAAATCAATTGGAACTTGAATACCAAAGGAAATTGAATAGCGAGACAGAAAAAGTATCCGAGACAATCAAAAAGCAATTCGAAGAAACATTCCAACATCAACTACAAGTTATGGAGAAGGAAAGATTAGCAGAAAAAGCCAAATTTGAATTAGAATTATCCGAAAAGAATCACCAATTGGAACAGCAGAAAAAGTTAGCAGAAGAAATGCAACAAAAAGCAAATCAACGATCTATGCAATTACAAGGCGAGGCTCAAGAATTGAAGTTGGAAGAAATACTTAAGAAACGTTTTGTGATGGACATTATTCAAGAAGTGCCCAAAGGAATTTCGGGAGCTGATGTAATACAAATTGTTCGTGATGATAATTGGACCGAAATTGGCAAGTTGATTTACGAGAGCAAACGCACTAAATCCTTTTCAGATGAATGGATAACAAAGCTCAAAGATGACCAATTAAAAGCACAAGCAGACATTTCAATTTTGGTAACTCAAGCATTTCCAAAAGATATGGATGGTTTTGGCGAACGAAATGGTGTTTGGATTTGTCATTTTGACGAAGTAGTACAAGTTGCGGCAATACTCCGAGATGCGTTACATCAGGTAGCAAAAGTTCGAATTGCGAATATGGACAGCGGCAATAAAATGAAATTGTTGTATGATTATCTAACAAGCAGTGAATTCCACCACAGAATAAAAAATATTATTGATGCGTTCAATTCAATGAAGAATGAATTAGAACAAGAGCAAAGAGCTTTCCAAAAGATTTGGAAACAGCGTGAAGTTCAAATGGAGCGAGTAATTACAAATACAATTGATTTATATTCCACATTCAGTGCAATAGCTGGCAGTGGTGTTCTGAAAATTGACGATTTAGAATTGCCTTATTTAAATGCGGCGGAAGTGTAAGGATTTGGGAAATTGGGTTGATGGATGTAAAATTAGTCATCGGATGTTATGGGAACATCTGATCACTCGCAGTAATCGGATGAATTTGTTTTACCATAATAATTTCGTCGAATGAGATATAGATTCTGATTTCATATCCTCCCCCTTTGTCCCCCTCAGTGAGGGGGATATTTTTCTTTTATTCCCCCTCAGTGAGGGGGCAAGGGGGAGGTTCTATTTGGGCAGAGCAAGTTCTGCCCCTACAATGACGTAACTTGCTCTAAACTTTTATTTAAGAAATATTATATCCCTAATTTGAAATATCTGTAATAATTGTATGATAGCCCGATTTGTTTAATGCCATTACCACTTCATCGCGATTGTCTGGGCAGAGAGCAATCATTGCACCGCCGCCACCGCCACCTGTAAGTTTTGCTCCTAAGGCTCCGTTCCTGCGGGCAATAGAAATCATTTCTTCTAATTCTTGTGTGGAAACTTGCAAAGCATTCAGCAAGCCGTGATTCATATTCATCAAATAACCCAATTTCTCTAAATCATAATTCTCAAAGGCACTTATTGCTTCGAGTGTAATGCTATTAATCTGCTCAAAAATTGAATTATATAAATTCTGATTTTTTAGCCAACCTTCACGCACCTGTTTCACCATCTTCAAAGTTAAGCCTTCTGTCCCGCTCAATCCAATAACAATTGGCAATGGCTTCTGCAAATAAATATTTTGGGTCTTGGGCGTTGCATCTTTTTTATAGCGAATAAGCTTGCCGTAAGTTGCCATTGTATTATCAATTCCCGATGGAGTGCCGTGCACCAATTTTTCGGACTCGTAGGCAATTTCATTTATTCTTTCATTTTCCAAATTCAAACCAGCATAACTCGATAAAGCACGAATCACCGACACAGCCAAAGCTGCCGAGCCACCAAGCCCCATTGCTCTTGGAATGCCGGGAAATACCAGAATTTGCAGTGGTGTTTCTTCTAATCCAAGCATACTGATAATTAATTCAGCAGATTGGATTAATGAATTACTTTCCCGATTTTTGCGGAATAACTCAAATTCCACTCCCCAACGCGGAATAACGATTCTTGATTGGTCATCGGATTTTTCTACTTTTGATTTTATTGCATAAGGAATTGGCGCAGCAATGGCATTGCTTCCATAAACGACAGCATGTTCGCCAAATAAAATTACTTTACCATATCCAGACTGCAAATCTTGGTCGGATTCTTGCATATTTATATATCCTTCGTTTGATGAACGAATATTTTTTTCAATTTCTTTTGCTTTCCATAGCTTGATTTCTCCACTGCGAATTAATTCATCAATAACAATATCAAAGTATTTTTCGCTCACTCCAGCTGCTTTTGCAACTGAACGAGCGTGCAGGCTCATGTGTCCTCGCTGAATACCTTCGCTTACTAAGGCTTTGATTGCAGCAAAGTTTTGAGCCAAGCCAACAGATGCCATTAATTCCATTAATTCATTTGCAGATTGCAAATTTAATAATTTATGAACAAAACGAACTTTTGGATGTGATTGCAAAGGTGCTCCAACTATTCCAACTTTCAAAGGAATTTCAATTTGACCAACTAAATATTTATTATTTTCAATGTACCAATTAGTCAAGGCAGAATATTTTCCATTTCTTGCTGCATAGCTATGCACTCCCGCTTCTATCGCTCTCCAATCATTTCCTGTTGCAATCGCCAACGGGTCGATGCCATTCATAATTCCTTTATTATGCGTTGCCGCTCGGTATGGGTCGGCAATGGCAAATTGATTAGCAATCACAATACCTTTAGCAATTTCCTCACCATCAAATTTATTTGTTGTTAATTCTTCAAAAGGAATTTTACATTTTGCTTTTGCAATTGAATTATCATGCAAATTAGATAAAATTCGCATATAACTTTTAGCATTAGAGATTTTTTCTAAAAGCGGGGAGATGCCTTCGCAAATACTATTCACCAAGTTTGCTCCCATTGCATCGCGAGTATCCACATAAATATGTACAACTATCATATCTGATTGGTCAAGCGGATTACTGATTACTCGCACGTCTAAATCAACTGCACCGCCACCACGCGAATACATATTTGGTTGCAAGTAATTAGCCAGAGCAATGATTTCATCTTTTTGTTGCAAAATTGCTTGGACAGACTTTTTGGTATTTTCAGAATTGAGCAAAAGGACTTGCCCAATTAAAATCGGGCGGCTACTTTCTGCCTTAAACCCTCCATTCATTCTTACAATTTTGGATGCCGAGCCAAGTGCAGCAACTATTGAGGGTTCTTCAACAACGACTGGCACAACATAATCCTTGGAATTTACTTGAATATTTAGTGCCAAACCCAAGGGCAAAGTAAATGTAGTTATTACATTTTCTATCATTTTATTTGCTTGCTCGTCTGTCAAATCATATTCGCCATCAAGCAACATACGGATATCTTCTTGCGATAAAAATTCATTTTCGCGCAGAATATCCAATCTCTGAAATAAATCAAATTTATAAAAATCAGGAATACGAGAATTGCGCATATTCTTTCACATCATTTGTTATTGGAGTTATTCCTGGTGAGCCAAATGTAATTTCAATCGTATCGAAGTCAAATTTAGATAGTTCAATTTTTAATTCGTCAATTTCTTGTCTGGTATTAGCAAATGCTATTCCCAAATCTCCGCCACCCGCACCAGAGGATTTATAATATACATTATTGCTACGACAAATATCATAAATTTGTTGGTGTTCTTTGGTAATGACTGGCAAGTCTAATTTTGTATTTAGATATTTCAATAAATGATAATAAACATCATATTGTTCCAAAAACGCAGAATTATCTTTTTTCTCGAATGCATCAATTCCAATTTCAGATGTATGCGACATTTCTTGAACTAATTTCGCGAAATCTTTGGGATAATTCTTTTTATATTGGTTAAATTTCTTAACAAAGCCACTTGTTGATGCACTCTGACCCGACCAAACAGTAATATAATGCAAGTTATCAGGCATTTCAAGTTGTTTGAAACGAATTTCTTTTTCTGCTATCTGATATTTTAATATTCCACCATAAATTGCGGTAACTATATCAATTCCACTGCCAACATTGCCTTGGGCTTTTTTGTGCGAATCCATTGCCAAACTCATTATCAAATCGGGAGTTACTTCATCTGGATTGATAATATTTGCAGATAATAAACCAGTAATTAGCGATACTGTAACCGCCGCACTCGAACCCAGACCAAGTTTAAGCAAATTTTTGGTGTAATAAAAATCATAAGTATCCAAAAATATCTCGAGAGGAGGAATTTTTAAACCTTTTTCAATTAATTTGCGGGCAGTTTGTTCAAAAATTGCAACAAACAAACTCAACTTTTCCATCACTTTTTCGAAGGATTTATCAATAAATTTTACTTTACCCTCGTCGCTAATAAAAAAGTTCATTAACGGAACATTAATTGAAGGGGCTTTTATTTTGAAAACCCCGTCTTCGGACTTTTTAAATATTGCATTAGCAAATCTATTTGTTGATGCTACAAGAGATGGAGCACCTTCCAAAACGGAATATTCTCCTAAAATAATTAATTTTCCGGGTGTTTTTGTTGCAAACTTCAAAATCAGTCTTCCTTTTTCAGTTTATTTTTAAAAATTCTTTACGATTGTAATGTAATCAATTTTAAACTTCACGTATCTTCAACTGTACATTCGTCTCATATTCATATAGTGTTGTTATTTATGGTATTAAAACCTTTTTTAAATCGTCAAAAAATTTATCAAACATTTTTACTTTTTTACTTTCTTCAATGTTTGTTTCACTCAAAACATATCCGCCATCAGTATCAACTTCAACTATTGCTCGACCTTTTTTTGTTGGTTCTTTTGATGTTAAAGTTCCATCTTCATCAGGTGTTACAAAATAAACTTTTATGTGTTTTGTTGCTTTTGCTTGTAAAAGTTTCATTTTCCAATAACCTGTTTGAGCAATTCTTTCTCGTAATGTTACTTTTATAGACAAAAGGGCAATAATTTTGCTTGTTTCAGGTTTATATACAACAATATCTATATCTGGTAAATGTGCTCCAAATTCTCCATAGTCAATATACAAATTTCGTTTTACTTGGCTTAATTCATCTGACAAATTTTTTTCAAAAGTTTTCTCAAGTGAGTTGCCATTTATTACACATAGTCCCAAACTTTCAACTTCATCAGTTATTATGTATTCTATAAGTTTTTCAAGATTTTTGCCTTTAAACGATCTCCACGATTGCTCGTGGTCTTCTCCTTCAAAATCTTTTTTGTGCTCCTTTTTGGCTAATGCCAAAATTTCAGAAATATGGCGATTTGTATCTTTTCCGTATTTCTTTTTTGCTTTTTCGTATATTTTAACTAAATCGTTAAATTTCATAACTTTTCCATTATCAATATGTATTCTGTTGGATATGCTAATTTATCGGTGTTTGAAGTTTTCGCAAACCTGCCGGTTTCTGCATCTCTTGTTGAAGGCAACATTTTAGATGGAATTTCACGATGAATTATTTTATGTGTTTTAAAACCAATGTTTTCAAATTGTTCTTTGAAAACTTCTGCGTTAAGTATTTCTACACCATTAAATTGAGTATTTCCAATTACAATACAAGCACGACCACCTTTTTTTAAAACTCGTTTTGTTTCTATCCAAGTTTCGAGCATATCGGCAAAATAATTTTTTACTTCTTTACCTTTTTTATTATTTCCTAAATTTATCACTATTTCATTTGCTAAATTACTCTGTAAATCAATATTTTCACGTTCTTTATATGCGCTGCCTATAAATTTTTTACGAAATTCGCTTAATTCGTTCAAATAACCAAACCAAAGTAATGGTAGTTGGTGTAAATCAGCATATTCATAGGAAGTTACATAAGGCGGACTTGTTACAATTAAAGTTGCTTTATCGTTTTCACAAGGCAAATTTCTCGCATCTTGGCACTTTACTTCTCTGTAATTATCAATATTTTGTTTTACTCTTTCGTTTAATATTTTGTTAAACTCTTCGTTTTTTTTAATCATTTTATTTGTTTGATTAAAAAATGATTTTATTGGATCATAATCTTTTTTCTTTAAATCTCTTGTTGGCTTTACGCTTTTTTGCATCCAAATCGAACAACTTTTCAAAATTTGTGCAAATGCAACTAAAAAGAAATCTCTAATATCATTGTTTTGATTTTCAAGTATTTTTGTTAATAAAATTGCTAATTTATTTTTTGTTTCGGTTTTAAACCAATAATCAATTCGTTCATTTTTAGGTATTTTTTCTAATGCTTCTTTTAAATAATAATCATATTGTCCATTTAATCTGTTAGTTATATCAAAATAAAATTTTGTAAATTCCTTTGATAATAAAATAGGATTAATTGGAGTTGTTTTTACTTTTGCTATTAATGTTGCAATTTCATTAATATCTGTTCCTTTGCCAATTCTTTGATTTACAATACTTTCTAAAACAGTTGTTCCGCTACCACTAAATGGGTCTATTATAATATCTCCATTATTACTATTCTCAACTATCAATCTTTGAGCAAGTTGTGGAATAAATTTTGCAGGGTAAGTATAATAACCGTGTGTAATATAAGATGTATCTTTAATCGTTTTATCAGAAAACGACCATGATTTTTCTATTTCTATTACATTCAACATATCAACTTGTAAAATCATTGTTTAAATTTTCCTGCAAATTTTCTACCTTACAAATAGAAATTTACTAAACAATTTCGGCGCCACTGCCAAGTGTTAAGACGTAATGCTCTCTAATATTATTTATTTTCTTGATTATTTTCAATAAATTCTTTTGATATTCGGGGGTTGTTATAACTTTTACTTGCGGACCTGCATCAATCGTAAAAAATACGGGTTCGTTTTTGTAATAAAACAATTCTTCAATACGTTTGATAATATCAAACGTTGTGGCATTCCAATAAATTAATGGCGGAGCACTCGTAAACATAACACTGTGCATTTTCATACAACTACGAATACTTAAATCTCCAATTTCCCGGAAATCTTTTTTGGCAATCGCTTGTTTCATTAACTTAATATCTTTTTCAGATGAATTCACCCATTCTTTATAATATGGAGATGTTTCTTTGGATAATTTCATTCCATTGCGTGAAGTTACTTTTTTATATTCCAAATTTGTAATTAGAATATTAACAATAAGTGGTAAATGCTCATTATCTGCTATTTGCTCTGCAAAACTATCGCTTCCGTCATCTTGCTTGCCTTTGTGCATTTCCACAAAACCACCATAGATGGAGCGAGCAGCCGAGCCACTTCCCATTCGTGCAATTTTGGATAATTCTTGTAAAGGTAAATTTAGGTTGAGTAGTTTATCCATCGCTTTGGTTAATGAAGCAAAACCCGAAGCAGATGATGCAAGTCCAGCAGATGTTGGGAAATTATTCCAAGTATGAACCTCAAAATAGTTATTTTCCCCTGTTATATTTCTGAATATATCCAAAAAAGTTGAGATTTTGCTTTGTTCTTGTTCATTAGATTTCTCGCCATTTAGGTAAAAAATATCATTATCTTTGGCAAATTGAACTGTTGTTTTAGTTTCAATTCCGTCAAGTGTGATGGAGACGCTACCAACATCTGGCAAATTTAATTCTTCTTGCCTTTTGCCCCAATATTTTATTAATGCAATATTAGGACGAGCGATTGATGTAATTTTATTAATCATAATGCACCGCTAACCAAATTGTAATGCTATTATTTTTATCAGTATTATCTGTAGATATTACTCTGTGTGGAGTATTTGCCTCGATTAGTAAATTGTCCCCTTCGTTTAACTCGTAGTTCTTGCCTGCGATTTCAATAATTGCACTGCCTTTCAGCAAAAACACAATTTCATTCCAATTTTGAATCATCATTTCTTGGCTTGGGCAATTTCCTCTGCTGATAATTTGCTCGATTCTGAATTTATCATTTGTGAATAAGTCCAAAAACTTTTCGGTATTCTGCTCTATTTTGGATTTATCAAAATTAAATATGTTATTAATTTCCATCATTATCAAATAAATTATTTTCTTGAATTTGTTTAATTCCAAAATGTTTGTATGCTAAATTAGTTGCAATTCTTCCTCGCGGAGTGCGGTTTATAAAACCTTGTTGTATCAAAAATGGTTCATAAACTTCTTCGATTGTTCCAGAATCCTCGCTCAATGCAGAAGCAATTGAATTCACTCCAACAGGTCCGCCCTCGAATTTCTCGATAATTGCAAGTAAAATCCGCTTGTCCATTTCGTCCAAACCTCGTTCATCAACATCAAGCGAATTTAGTGCGTGTTTTGCTATAGCCAAATTAATAACCCCATTGCCTTGCACTTGTGCAAAGTCGCGCGTACGTCTAATCAACCTATTAACAATTCTTGGAGTGCCACGCGAGCGACTTGCAATTTCCCAAGCGGCTTTTTCGTGGATTTCCACATTCAGAATCTGTGATGTTCTCACTGCAATTTTAGTCAAATCCTCGGTGGAATAATAATCTAATCTATTGATGATACCGAACCTCGACCGTAATGGAGCAGTTAATAAGCCTGCACGAGTAGTTGCCCCAATCAATGTGAATTTAGGCAATGCAATTTGAATAGACCGAGCATTTGGTCCCGATTCAATCATAATATCTAAACGAAAATCTTCCATTGCAGAGTACAAAAATTCCTCAATCACAGGATGCAACCTATGAATTTCGTCAATGAATAAAATATCGCCTTCGGAAAGTGTTGTTAATATTCCTGCTAAATCACCTGGTTTTTCCAAAACTGGACCAGAAGTAATTTTGATATTTGATTGCATCTCCTTGGAAATAATGAAACTTAAAGTTGTTTTGCCCAAGCCAGGAGGACCTGTAAATAGCACGTGGTCAAGCGGATCGCCTCTTTTCAAAGCGGCTTGAATGAAAACTCGTAAATTGGCAACAAGTTTGTTCTGCCCCGTGAAATCGTCAAATCTTGTAGGTCGCAAATACCTTTCCAATTCGGTTTCGTTGCCTACTTGAATGCCTGTAAGTACAGATTTATTTTCTTTGGATTCTTTCATATTGTAAAATTAAGAAAAAAGCAAAGATATAGCAATAAAAATTACAACCTTTTTAATAGTTTTTTAGATTTTTTGAATAATTAAATCATTTCTTCATAAATTTTTTTATAATTTTTTAGAAACTTTGTTGATAATTTAAAAATAATTTAATTTTTTTTTAAATTTATTGTTATTTGAAAAATTTTTTTTATTTTTGTACAAATCAACTATTTTTTCAATAAAATTAAAGGTTAAATAATGAACGATTTTTCTACAATTAAAATCACTGATTCCACTGCTAATCCAGCACCATTGGGTTTGTTAGGATTCGGATTGACAACTGTCTTGTTGAATATTGCCAATGCGGGCTTAATTCCTTTAACCAGTATGATAATGGGAATGGGGATTTTTGTTGGCGGTTTAGCTCAAATCTTTGCGGGTTTGATGGAATGGAAGAAGTCCAATACATTTGGCACGACTGCTTTTACATCGTATGGAGTGTTCTGGCTTTCATTAGTAGTAATTTGGACTTTTCCAAAAATGGGCTTAGCTAACGCACCCGATCCAGCTTCGATGGGTTGGTACCTTCTAATTTGGGGATTTTTCACAACTGTTATGTTCATTGGAACCCTTAAGCTAAACCGAGCATTGCAAGTTGTATTTGCTTCCTTATTCATTTTATTCTACTTGTTGGCTATTGCAGATTTTACAGGTAATTTAGCCCTAAAAACTTTTGCCGGTTACGAAGGTATTTTCTGTGGCTTTTCTGCAATTTACACGAGTTTAGCTCAAGTACTTAATGAAGTATATGGAAAGCAGATATTGCCATTAGGTTTATTGCAAAAATAATCAATATTTTTAGTTATTAAGATTTTATGCCCTTGAATTTGCTTTCATCGTTGCCTTTTGCTACTTGCTATTTGAGTTGAAAAATTGGAAGATATTTATTTTATTGATAGCATTAAGTCATTATTTGTCAAATTGTTCATTAATCCAATTAATAATCAAATTCCAAAGCACAATTTTCATAACCCAAAACATTTCCTTTAATTAATTTGTTGATACAAAATAAAGAAAAATAAGGTAAAGATAATCTTTTACCTTATTTTTTTTATTTAAAATAAATTCATCAACATTCATAACATTTATTATATCAAAACACTTAATTTTGTTTTTTTGAATTGGTGTAAATATGAATAATGTTGAAAATTATCAAGTTAAAACTGCCATTATTTCAGTTTCCGATAAAACTGGGATAATTGAATTTGCTAAAAGTTTGAATGAATTAGGAATTACGATTTATTCTACAGGTGGAACAGAGAAATCATTACAAGATGCAAATATCCCTGTCAAGAGTATTACTGATATTACAAATTTCCCCGAAGGATTTGACGGACGTGTTAAAACGCTCCACCCTGCAATTCACTCTGGATTATTAGCACAATTAGATAATCCCGAACATTTGTCGCAACTTGCAAGTTTTGGATTTAACTCGATTGATTTATTAGTAGTTAATCTTTACCCATTCGAGCAAAAATTGAATACCGCTGGCGTTCCACACGAGGAATTAGTGGAAAATATTGATATTGGTGGACCTACAATGTTGCGTTCTGCTGCGAAAAATTACCGCTGGACAGCACCAATTATCAATCCAAAGAGATATGACCAAATTATTGATATTCTTAAAAATAACAATCTTTGCATTCCCGAGAAAATTCGCGAAGAACTCGCTGGTGAAGTATTCCAAGAAACCGCTTATTATGATAGTTTGATTGCAGGATATTTCAACAAATATAATAATATAACATCCACTGATAAATTTACAATTCCAATGAAATTAGATCAGACCTTGCGATATGGTGAAAATCCTCATCAAGATGCTACTCTCTATGGCAACTTCACTTCAATTTTTAAGCAATTACACGGCAAAGAATTATCCTACAATAATATCATTGATGTTAATGGTGCTGTTGATTTAATTTGTGAATTCGACAAAACTACAGTTGCTATTATCAAACATACAAACCCTTGCGGCGTTGGAACTGACGACAATATTTTGGAAGCATGGAGAAAAGCTTTTGCAACTGATAAAGATTCACCATTTGGTGGAATTATCGCAATGAATAGCGAATTAACATTAGATTTAGCCAAAGAAATTGATGAGATCTTCACAGAAGTATTGATTGCTCCTTCATTTAGCCAAGATGCATTGGATTTATTGAGGAAAAAGAAAAATCGCCGTTTGCTAACAGTTGATTTAAACAGGTTTAAGCAATTGAAATCTAACGACATTAAGTCGGTTAGTGGTGGTTATTTAGTGCAAAGCCACGATAATGCTTTGATTGATGGTGAATTGCAAGTTGCAACCGAGCGCACTCCAACTGACGATGAAAAAGATGCAATGTTATTTGGATGGAGAGTGGCAAAGCACGTAAAAAGCAATGCCATAGTTTATGTTGCCAAAGATAGAACTCTTGCAATTGGAGCTGGTCAAATGTCGCGAGTGGATTCATCTCGCATTGCAGTAGAAAAAGCAAAACTTATGGGCAATTCCTTGGAAGGTTCAGTTGTGGCAAGCGATGCATTCTTCCCATTTGCTGATGGATTGCTCCAAGCGGTTGAGGCAGGAGCTGTTGCAGTTATTCAACCGGGAGGTTCTGTTCGTGACCAAGAAGTAATCGATGCAGCAAACAAGCATAATGTAGCAATGGTATTTACAAATATGCGACATTTTAAACATTA
>DYLM01000005.1 GCA_020722095.1 Chloroherpeton thalassium | reverse complement strand
CACAATACTAATTACACAATACTAATTACACAATACTAAACACACACACTACACATTAGTTATACTACACAATACTCTATACTTATACACAATACTATATACTATACTATTATTCTCTATATTCTATTCTATTGTCCTCTATTCTATTCTATACTATACTATTCTATTCTATACTATTGTCTTCCACACTATAATATACACAGTTAAAAAACTAAGGGCCAATCCACACTACGCATAGTATAATAAGGCTAAAGTAAGTTCTCTGTGGATTGTCATAACTTGTGTTATTGCTGGGGTGTGTTAATATGGGGGGTGGGTTGTTTTGTGTCTATTGGGGTGTGTCCATTGTGGCAGGGATCCCACTTACACACCGTGTCAATTTTCCACCAATTTTATCTCCACCAATCAGAATCAAAGTAAATGTCAATTTTCCACCAATTTTATCTCCACCAATCAGAATCAAAGTAAATGTCAATTTTCCACCAATTTTATCTCCACCAATCAGAATCAAAGTAAAATTGAAGCACAATTCTATATAGTCTTTTTTTTAGTATAGTCTTATGTGATCTTACTTATACAATCCTACACAGTCTCGAATATAATATAAAAATCGAACTTGGTATAACATTAGTATAACATTAAAAACTCTACTATTTTCCTTTCTTATCAATTTTATTTTTACCAATTAAACAAATTTTAAATGAAACTATTATTCTATTTTTTATTTATTCTCTCTTTATTTTTTTTATTCTCTTTCTTCACCAATATGCCATAAAAAAATCTCTTTTATCTCTTAAAAATTTTCTTCTGATATATGATTTTTTTTTCTTCCTTATTTGAAAAATTTTTCTTATTATTTTCTCGATTTATATTTTAATCATATTGGATGATTTTTAATTAATTCTCTTAATAGCTTTTTAATGATTTTAACTTTTTTAAAGGAATGGTTATGGATGACAAGAAAACGGTTGTGGAGGGAAATGAACAACACACCACTATGTGGGCTAAAGAGATGACAAATTTGATGGATGACAAAGCCAAACAATCTTCTGCTCTGGATAAATTGAAAAAATGTTATTGTAAACTAAAGTCAATAAGTAAGTGTGAATTTGATGGCATTGTTATTGTGGAAGGACTTAGAGAGAAAAAAATTATTGATTTGTCAGATAGACCAGAATCACAAACATGGAGGAATAAAAAATGGCTTGCAATTAGTAAAGAAGAATATTATGAAATTGAGGAAGCAATTAGTGATTTTAGAGAATTGATTAGAAAATCATGGGAGATTAAAGGAAATCCTATATTTTTTCTTGAAGATAAAACCTCATCAGGAAAAGAGGATTTTTTTGCCAAAATAATAAAACAAGAACTTGGACTGAAAAAAAAGAATGAATAATTTAAATGGAAGATAATTCATATGGAAATATTTAAAACTGAATATCACGAAGAAATACAAAATGTAGATGGAATATTAAAGGAGCATAATGTGGAGCAGCAATCAAAAGAATCAAAAGAAATTGATACATCTGAAGAAAAAATTTCTGTTCCTAAATTTTATCCATTGCATATAAAAAGAAAAGCATATAATGCTAAAAAATGGCGATTGTTTACTCTTACATTATTATTAATTGCTCCTATTATTATTAGTTTAGTGAGTATGCTGCATTTAGTAGAATGGTTTTCAATTGGAAATCCAGTATCGCTAAGTATAGCATTGGCTATTAGCTATGAAATTTTGACAATTGGCACTCTTTTAAGTTTGCCACAATTTAATATCTTCACTTTTATAACAAGAGGTTCTATTGTGCTTGTGATTATTGCATTGACAATAATGCAAATTATAGGCAATGTTTATAGTACATTCAATCATCTTAATTATACATCTATGGAAGTGGCAGCAAAATTATTTGGTATTTCTACTGATGGGATATTAATTTCTTGGATAATGGGCAGCATGCTTCCTATTACATCTTTATTATTCCTAAAATTGGTAGCTAATTATTGGATAAAAATTAACCAACCAAAAAGGAGAAATCATGAAAAGAAATAATATTTTTTTAAATTTCTAAATTAAATTTTATTGAGAAAGGAGGGCAAATGAAACTGGTGACAAGAGTGGCTATTGATTTAATTCATGTGAATAGTAAAGAAAAACGTACAATATATGCAGGGGAATATGATGTTGCCAGAGTTAATGGAATCCATGAAAATGAAATGTGGATAGTAATCAACGATATTAATTATCCACATCATATGTTTGGACATACAGAAAAAGAGTGGGATAAAATAATCCAAGAATCTTATGGAAACATAGGGTTTGTTGGTTCTTATATAGACATGACAAAATTATTTAATATTGTAAAATAATAAAGAATTTAAAAATGATTTGGATTTTAAATCTTTTTTTTATCCAAATTTTCGTTTTTGTCAAATTCCGAACTAAAAATACAATATTAAGGAGAGTGATTGTTATGGACAGATTAATAGAAATAATTGAAGCACAGATAGATGCTTGGAGTTTAGCACATTTAATTCTTCCGGTGTCTTTGTGGTTGATTACTCTTTCTGTATTTGATGAGTTTTCTACAATTTGGGCTTACCTTATTACTATCATATTTGTATCTCTTCCATTTCTTTGGGAAATTTTAGATGAATTGTATTATTCTGATTTTATTAATGGAGAGATTGCAGATTATGGTTATGGAATTGGATTCTTGGATATAAGAGGAGCCAGTTGGTTAGATTGTCTATTAGGAATTTTGCCAATTGATATTTTGCTTTTTATTTATCCAAACACAATTATAGAAAGTATAATAATAAAAATAATTATTGTTGCAATAAGTATTGGATATGTAAATACAATAGCAAGTATGTTCCACACAGAAGAGTGGATCGAATAAAATAAGTTCAATGTGAAGGGAATAATACATTAATGATAAAAAATATTAATACTCCAGAATATTGGGATAAAAGATATTCCAATAAAAATTATGAAACAATGTACAGAACATCTGCACAGAAGATTCTTTGGGATAAAGCATTAAAAATTATTGCCAGGAGAATTGATGATAGTTGGGATACTGTTAATATTCTGGAATTGGGATGTGGATTACCAGTTATTCCTTGGTTATTAAAGGAATATTACAAAGAATCCGATATTGTGAATACAGAAGGTTTTGGAATGCCCAAAAAATATACTTATACAGGCATAGATCATTCAAATCAAGCATTAACTATCGGATTAAATGATTTCCCTGATTGGGAATTTTTTAATCAAGATTTGAATGACTATTTCGCTGGTAATATTAGAATAAACAGCAAATTTAGTAGTGAATTTGATATAATATTGTGTTTAGAGACAATGGAACATTGTATTAGTAATGAGAATATTCTTATTCAGATTAAGGAGCTGCTTAAAAGCAATGGAATTGCTTTAATAAGTGTACCTATGGGATTAAGAAAGCTTTCATGTCACGTACAGGAATACGCCACTACTAAATACTTTGCCGATTTGGTGAAAATAATTGGACATCCAGAAATATCAATTGTAGGAAGAAGATGGTATTTTGCCTTAGTAGGGAAAAATGGATAAAAGAAGAATAATGATATTGGCTCCCCATACAGATGATGCTGAGTTTGGATGTGGAGGCACCATTTCCAAATTTATTAATCAAGGGAAAGAAGTTTTTGTGATAACATTTTCTATAGCGCGGCAATCAGTTCCAAAAGGAGTGGATGAAAAAATTAATTTATACAAATTTCAGCAATCAATGAATCTGTTAGGAGTGAATTTTTATGTAATTTATGATTGTCCCGTAAGAAATTTTTTTAAGTATCGACAGAATATTCTCGAAGTTCTTATAAATTGGTATAATAAATACAATCCTGATTTAGTTTTTATGCCATCAACAACAGATACTCACCAAGATCACAAAGTAATTTCAGCAGAAGGATACAGGGCTTTTAAAAAAGTCTCCATATTAGGATATGAAATTCCTTGGAATAATTTAACTTTTTCTACTAATGTATTTTCAATATTAGAACAAAATCATATTGATAAAAAAATACAAGCTCTTAGTAATTATATAACGCAATTAGGAAAAAGTTACATTGATAAATCATTTATAAAAAATTGGGCAAGATTTCGTGGAGGATTAATTGACGTACAATATGCAGAAGTATTTGAAAGTATTCGCTGGATAATTTAACTTTGGAGGCATTATGAATAAGATAGTAGCCGTTCATCAGCCCAATTTTATGCCATGGTTAGGCTTTTGGGACAAGGTGATGAAGAGCGATCTCATGATTCTATTGGACAATGTTCAATTTAGTAGAGGAAGTTTCACAAATAGATGCAAAATCAAAACGAACCAAGGGGAAAGTTGGTTGACAGTTCCTATTCGACAAAAATATGGCCAATTAATTAGAGATGTTAGAATAATAAATGGAATAAATGGTGACAAATGGATACGTAAACATATCGGAACAATTTATCATAATTATAGAAAATGTCCATTTTTTATGAATTATTTTCCATCTTTAGTACGTATTTATCAGAAAAATAAAGTATTTCTTGTTGATTTCAACAAGAAATTTATTGCTCTTTTTAGCGATTGGATGGATTTGAATTGTGAATTTGTATTTGCCTCTGAATTAGGAATATCTATAAAGGGAATTGATGATCCTACATCTAAATTGATTGAACTTGTTAAGTTTGTTGGAGGAACACATTATCTTTCTGGAATATCTGGAACAAAATATTTAAAAAAAGAACAATTTCAAGAAAATAATATTTATTTGGAATATCAAATATTTGAACACCCAAAATATTTTCAATTTGGCGAATTTATTCCTAATTTATCTGTTTTGGATATTTTGATGAATCAGGGTGGAAAATTAACAAAAGAAATTTTAAGATAGGAAGAAGAAATATGAAAACTAATTATTCAGAATTTTATGAAAAAAAATTGGATGAATTTGGCCCAACAACGAAAGTATTGTGGAATAGTTCACAATCTCAAATTCAAAGATTCCAAGCAATGAAAGGAATATTAGATTACTATAATAGAGATTATACTTTACTCGATGTTGGATGTGGATTTGGAGATTTGTATAACTATCTTATTCATTCCGATATGATTCCTAAATTATATGTTGGAATAGATGGAACTTTGAAATTGATAAAGATAGCAGAATCTCGACATAAATCAAATATAGCTAAATTTATTCATATTGATTTCCAAGACTTTTATTTTAATATGATGAACCAAGAATCTGCAAGCAAACATCACAGAATCCCATCCAAATTTGATTTTGTATTTGCTTCTGGTCTTTTTGGTTTGTATTATCATAAAGATTGGGATGAACATGTTGGATATGTTTTAGAAATGTGTAAACAAATGTTTGAGATAGCAGATGTAGGAGTAGCAGTCAATTTTCTTAGCTCTTTCAGTCCAAATAGTAATGATTGTGAAAGTATTAAAACATCTGCTTATCATTATCCTCCAGATCTTTTGCATGATATAATGGTAGAAGTGACTACTAAAGTTGTTTTGAAGCATGATTATCGGAAAAATGATTTCACTATTTATCTACTAAAATGAATAATCATTTAATTTATTTAAGAAATCGGTTTCTTTAAATCGGTTTACTAATTCATAATTCATTATTTTTAATTCAGTTACAAATAACAAGGAGGAATAATGAAATGAAGAATGAAAATGGCGATTGGTTATTGACTTATATTTCCACAAAAGAAGCCTTTTTAAGAATCAAAAATGGAAAACATAAGCTAAATTGTTTAATTAATTCTGGATTATAATTATGAGCGAAAAAAAATCAATTATTCTTACTCCACTTTCTTCTAAAAGCAGCAAACAACTTGCTCTTGCTAAGATAAGAGCAATGTTGCGTCCTCCACAGACAAAAGATTTTGAGGATGCAATTTATTGTGAAGAATGTAAAAAATGGAAGGAGGCAAAAGAATTTCATGCAGTTTACCAGAAGAATAGAAATTTTACTGCCAAATGTATAAAATGTAAAAGAAAGGAGCATAAAAAAAGATTGAGAAGAAATATTGACCAAGGGTGGCCATTTAATACTCTTAAATAAAAGGAGAATAAGATGAAAAGATCAACTCCAGAAGAATTATTAGATACAATTGAAAACTGGATAGAACTTAAATGGAGTAAGTGTACTCCAATAGAAAAAGATTTTCTTAATAAAATGAAAAGGAAGAAGTGTATAGGAATATCAAAAATGGAAGAAGAAAAAATACAAGAAATATTTGATCGTGTACTTTCAAATTGAGAGGAATTTTATGATTAAAGCAATCTGTGTTGGTATCAACAGTTTTAGACATTTTCCACAAGCATCATTGAAAGGGTGTATTAATGATGCAAAAACAATGTCAAATTTATTTTCAAATTATTTTTCAGTTGATCATTCTAATATACAAATTATAACAGATATGCAAGCAACTAAACAAAATATAATAAAATCTCTTACTGATTCTATAAAGACTCTTAATTCAGAAAAATTTCCTGGTACTTTATTATTTTCAATGTCCAGCCATGGTACGCAAACAAGAGATATAGATGGTGATGAAATAACAGATTATCTTGATGAGGCATTTGTTTGCTATGATACTATCCAAAGCGGAGACGATTGGAATAGAGATACAATCATTGTAGATGATGAATTTTATAATCTTTTCAACATTCTACAAAAACGACACCATGTGGAAGTATTTCTTGATACTTGTCATAGCGGAAGTGGACTCAGAGCATTACCAGAACTAAACAAAACTGTTAGATTCATTCCGCCTCCATTCTATATTGCCCAACCAGATAGTACCAGCACCAATGTATCTAATCTTTCTAAGGGAATTGGTTGGATACATTTTCCTCCAGAAAATTTTTCAAGAAAAGTAAAAAAACCTATTGCCAATTTGTTTTCTGAAGACTCCAGATCCATATTCTGGAGTGCTTGTATGGCAAATCAAGCATCTAATGATTCTTTCATTAGATTAAGTTGGCATGGTGCATTTACTTATTATTTTGCCACAGTTCTTGGTAAATCTAAAAATCTTTCTTGGAATGATCGGGAAGAAATACTTTTAGAAACAAGAAAATATCTAAAAACCAACGGATATGAACAAATTCCTCAATTGGAAATCAACGGAAAATTGATTGATTAATTTTTCATGGAGAGATCATGGAAGAGACAGTAATTGGATCTGAAATTGTAGTAGAGAATCCAACAAATGAAATGGCAGAATCAAAAAAAACAGTTGTTGTAGATAAATCTGCTACAGTAATAAAAAAATCAAAGAAAGGGATAAAAAAATCAAGGAGAATAAAAAAGTCAGAAAAAAGTTTAGATATAATAAATTGTAATGTTGGCCAAAGAATACTGGTGTGTTTCCCTGGTGTAGATCAGATTCGTGAATATTTAATATGGGAATTCTCTATTGGAAAGGATTATGTCTGTTTATTAGGAGTAGATGGACAAAAATTCTGGTATAAATGTTCTTCCATTTCCAATTTATATGAGTTAAATGGTAGTTATGTGGATATGTATGAATTATTAACTCACTTTGATATATCTGTTGAAGATTTGAGTACTCAAATTTTAAATGCTCGAAAACATAAAAGTTTTAAAATTTTCTATTCAAATGTTAAAAATATTGTTGAGCAATTGAAAATTTTGATTGATGTAATTAAAAATCAAAATGATTTTCACATCAAAGAATCAGATGTAAAAAGAATTAAAACTCCAGAAGCAATTAAAATGATAGCTGACAAATTGGTTGAATCATCAAATAAATAAATTTAGGAGATTCTAATGATTGGGATATTTTATTCTATTTTAGCATTTATATCCAGTTTGTTCATCCCAATAGAAATACATTCTATTAATCAAAATTATAATACAATTGGAGAACAAATAGAATGTATCAGAATAATAGATTCTATAACAATTAAATCTGAAGTAGAAAAACAAAAAATAGAATCTATTATAACCAAATATAACAAAACTATTCCTCAGGAACAAATTGATAGAATAGCCAATCTGATATGGGAGATGACGATAAAATATCCCAATCTTAATACCAATATAATATGTGCTCTTATTACTCATGAGAGTGCTAAAACTTGGGATTTTAATATCAGATCTAAAATGGGTGCAATTGGTTTAATGCAAATAATGCCTTCCACAGGAATCTTCTTACTTTATGAAACTAAATTGATAGAAAGGAAAAAAATAACTTACACAAAAATTGAAGATATTTTGGAGAATCCTTTATACAATATAGAATTGGGATGTCATTACTTATCTTGTATGATAAACCAATTTGGAGTTGATGGAGGATTGGCAGCATATAATGGTGGGCCACGCAGTGGCCAAAACTGGTGTAATAATAATTTAATTGATGTGAAAGAAGAAACCTTAAAATACGTACCATTTATAAAGAAATTATATAGCAGTTATGTAATGGAATTTAATACAATGTAACAACATGTTTTAACTTTACTTAAATATGGAAGAAAAAAAAATATTTTTTTTAATTGGAATTAATTACTTTTAAGGAATCATAATTTTAACGTATATTAGACTCAGGGAAAAACTTTCATTTAATTTTTTAGCATTGGTATAATGAATTGAAATTGAAGCACAGAAAATTCTTCATAAGGGATCACGTAAGAATTCATTAAAAAAATCTATGTTAAATGAAAGAAAAACTAAGTAAAGGTGTTAAAAAAGGTGATTTTTTTTAAATTATTGTTTTTTAGTTGCAAGAAAGAAAAAAGAAAGACAAAGAATTGGAAGAAAAAGTATGATAAATTTTTGTTTTTTTATTGGTGAAGTGTTAACCAACGAGCTTTATTGTTACAGCTCCATATTATTTCCCCTTCGGGGAAATAATATATACCTATAACAAAAAACTCGTATTGTTCTCTTTTTTAAGTAATTAAGTAAGAAAAATTAGTTTTCGATATATACACGAAAAAGAAGATAAAATGGAGAAAAAAAAAGAGTTATTCAATGAAAGGAATGGTATGTCTACAAAAAAATTGGTTCCACTTGACATTATGTTCACAGACAAAGAGGAATTGCAGTATATCAGGACAGGAGATATTGTGACTCTTATTTCGGATGGAAGAAGTATACCAGTAAATCCATGGCCACAGAAGTTTTATATTACAGAGCAATTATTTGAGGCTCATTTGATAAAGATCAGACCTTTGACTCTTATGGGATTGATGAAAGGAATTTTTGAGAACTTCATTACTATGAATTGGTGGAGAATAAAATATATATTATTTCTCATAGGATTTATGGATTGTCCAGCAGGAGAAAATTTAAATTTCAAAAAACATTTTGGTATAAATTTTATATCTACATTGAAAAAACGGAAAGTGGAGAATAAATTATATTCATTTGATTATAATGAGTATTTGGCGAAGATTATTGAAGGCAATAATAAAAAATCATAAGAACTATATGGTAGAATAAATTGTATGAGAAATAAGAATGCCAGTATTTATATGAAATCATGAACACAATGATAAATATTCTTGGTTTAGAGAAGAAAATAGATTTTGCGATATATGTGAAAAAAACAGAAGTGAAAATTGGATATTATATTTTTTCTTGATTTGGAGAATATTTTTACAGGTCTTTAAACGGTTATTTTTAATTTTTTCTTTTGTTTTTGATTTTTTTTATTAATTTCTATTCGCGCAAGTAAAACGGTGATGTTATAAAAAAAAATTGAAGTGGTATCCATTTCTATGTAATGATTTTATAAAGAATTGAATATGGTTGATCACATTGAAAATGAATGCTCAACAAATTATTTGACAAGGAGATGATAACATGTCGGAAGAAAGCATAAGCCCAGTTCCATTAGGTTTAGTAAAACTTATTGATGTTGAAAATGCTTCTATCAAAAAACATTATGTCATGTTTAGAGGAAATGCCTTTCGTAAATTTACTTTGCACTTAGCAATTGATAATATGCAAGTAACAATTGCTGGATCAAATGTTCCAAGAACATCTGGGGTTGGAGGGTTTATAGATTTAACATCTTTGTTTACAACTTCTTCAAGTTTTACTTCTGATACCATGTTGATGCAAACTACAGGTATTAAAATGCTGTTTTGGAGAATATGCTATCTTCCTACCAATGCAGTTAATAAATTACAAGCGTATCTTTATCAATATGATGAAGATAAAGATTAAGTGAGGAGAAAAATCAATGAAAAAAAATACTTTGGTAGTGTTATTTTTATTGTTATTTTCTTCTGTTGTTTCTTCACAGTCGAACGTATTTGTTCCCTATTCAGAATTTCTTAAAATTAGAAATGTGGTAAATTCTGCAGGCTTTAATCAAGATACCACAGGTGTTAATGCTGAAAACTGGGAAATTTTTATTCAGAATCATCAATCTGCTACTTCTCCTGGTTCTTGCCCAATTGATGCTACTTATGTAACGAAAACTCCTAATTCTATTCTTACACAAGAACAAGCTCTGTCTTTACTTGCTACAGGAATATTGAAGAACAATACAGGAACAGGCACTCTAACTATTGCTACTGCTGGAGTAGATTATGTTGCTGTTGAGATTGGAGATATTTCTGGAGTGACTGTTGGAGCTCCATTGAATGGAGGAGGAAATTCTGGAGCAATAACAGTAGGAGCTGATACTTCTGATGGCAATCCACATCTTTCTACTCAATTTCATGTACAAAAATCTATTCATGATAGTTTGGGGAATTATACTACCAATAGCTTACTTGATACATCAAAAATAGATACTTCTCAATATGGTAAATTTGTTAGAGATCACCAAAATAATGGTGGAGGTGGTGCTGGAGATATAACAGCAGTAACAGCTGTTGCTCCTTTATCTGGAGGCGGTGTTAGCGGTGATGTATCTGTTTCTGCTGATACTTCTGATGGCAATCCACATCTTTCTACTCAATTTCATGTACAAAAATCTATTCATGATAGTTTGGGGAATTATACTACCAATAGCTTACTTGATACATCAAAAATAGATACTTCTCAATATGGTAAATTTGTTAGAGATCACCAAAATAATGCTGCTGGTGGCAGTGCTCCTGGTGATCAAGTTATAGAAATTAATCCTGGGGATAATCTTGCTACTATTATTTCTGGTATTACTGATGAAACTACAAATAAACGATATGTATTGAGAATTAATCCTGGTATGTATCAATTAACGGCCTCATTACAGATGACTGATTGGATTTCATTAGTTGGAGTTGATAAATTTTCGTGTATTATCTACTGTGAGAGTGTAGATAATATGATACTGATAGATTCTAATCTGAGAATCGCTAATTTGACTCTGAAAACAACAGCTCAAACAACAGATGATATAAATTTAATCAGTTCTGGAGCAAGTATTGTTATAACAAATTTTATTTTAGAAGATTGTATTCTTGAAGTTGATAATGATACTTGGGATGGTCAGCCATTCAGACTTGGCCCATCAAGTACATTAGGGGCAGGCAGCGTAATAAGGCGATGTGAATTCAGAGGTACGACTGCTCCTACTGTCGGTGATGGTGAAGGAATGTGGGTGGATTATTTCAACTCTTCTTCGTGGTATAAAATAGAAGATTGCACCTTCAAAAATTTTGAAGGTGGTATTTATTTTGTTAATGCTGAATTCCCTAATTCAACTTTGATTTCAGGATGCATATTTGATAACTGCGATGCTTATGCTATACAATACAGAATAACATATGCAACTACTGCCTATGCTTATACATATAATAATTCAGTTTTTAGAATTGGAGCAGATGGATTCAAAGCAGATGTATATGGTACTGGCGGTGTAATTAATTGGTATAGTGGAAATGATTCTTATAATAATGATATAAATGTTGTTAATCCTACTGGAACTTTGAATCTTCATAATTATGACACCACAGGCGAAATTACTGGACAATATTATGCTACGATCAACGTTTTAACAGATGGTGAGCCTGTTGCTATTGATTGGAATAATTCTAATGTTCAAAGCATAACATTAGGTGGGAATAGAACAATTAGTTTTTCTAATCAAAAAAGTGGAGCTGTGTATACTTTAATGGTAATTCAAGATGCTACTGGATCAAGAGTGCCTGTTTGGTCAGGTAATTGGAAATGGCCAGGCGGAGTCACTCCAGTTTTGACTACTACTGCAAATGCGGTAGATGTTTTAACATTTGTTAGTAATGGAACAAATCTTTATTGTATTGGTTTTGCTTCTGATGTAAAGTAAAAGGATGAATTATGAAAAAGGTTTTTTTTATTTCATTTTGTTTAATTGGAACAATTTGTTATTCTGTTATTCCAACTCACGATTTGTCAGGTTGTTGGAGATTGGATGGAAATGCGAATTGTTATTATCCTACTGGTAGTACAAGTACTGTAAATGGAAATGCTGCTGCTTCTTCTGGTGGTAAATTTGGAGGATGTTATACTTTTGATGGTTCTGGTGATTATATTTTATCTAATGTAACTGTGCCAATTGGTGGTCAATCAAGATCAATATCTGCATGGTTCAAATCTTCCAGCACACCTTTAACTTTTAATGCTATTGCTGGCATAGGAACAGCAGCCGCAGGAGTGAAAACTTTTTGGATTGCTTTAGATATTAATGGAAAAGTTTATACTCAAACAGGAAGTGGTGCAAATGAGATAAGATCTGCATCAGCTAAAGATGATGGAAATTGGCATCATGTTGCATTGACTTATGATGGGGAGGGATCTCATACATTTGCTTTATATGTAGATGGGATATTGGAAGGTTCTATAAATGGTATACAATATGCTTCTACTGCTTCTGCTTTTACAATAGGCACTATACCTTGGGATATTCAATGGTATTTTACAGGGATGATAGACGAAGTGAGATTGTTTAAAAAGCCTTTGTCAGCTGGTGAGGTAAGGAATTTGATGTTGAATTTTGATCCTTATGAATATTGATTGTTATATGGGCAATTACCAAAATAATAATTATGATTTTTTTAGAATATATTTTAAAAATTTGATTTTAAGTGGCGAATTAAATATTATGAGGAACTATGAAAAAAATTATTTTAATCACAGTGGTTTTATTTCTTTTGAGCTGTGCAAACTTGAAAGAATTTTTTCCACAGAAAGCATCAAATATAAATACTGCTGAAAAACAAACAACGTTATCTACTGTTATTAAAAGTGGAAACATGGGAGTAACTTCTGTTGCAGATACGAAATATATCACAATTCCAACAAGTGTAGCAAGAGATGCCAGTGCTATTATCTATCCAGAAGCAGGTTTTTCTGTTGCTTTGAAAAAATTAGATACCTTAGTTGTATTTTGGGATTGTTCATGGAAAGATATAAAAGGCAATGATGAACAGGTCACACATTTCAGACTTTATCGTTCTTTAAATGATGGAGATTGGAATGTTGTTGATATAACTCCTAAAGATACAATTAACTTCAGACCACGTACTTGGATACAGGATGTCAATATTGTTTCTTTGCCAGACTCAATAGTAAAGATCGTATATGCTGTTACTGCTATTGATAAGGCCAACAATGAAAGTGAGCCCAATGTATCTACTGATAGCACTGCTGCCCATGGTGGATGGTATATTTATCGTGCTGGTCAGGATTTTGAACCTCCTCCAACTGATTATCCACCATCACGTCCTTTAAATGTTGATTATTCAGGTAAATAATTTGAGAAATTTGAGAAATGATATGAATAAAAATCCATTAGGTCTTTTACCAAAAAGACCAGATGAAAAGTGTAATGCAAGAACACCAAGAGGTTATTGTAAAAATAAGGCAGGATTTCGTACTTCTCATTATGGAGAAGGTAGGTGCTGGTTGCACGGCGGGCTGAGTTTAATGAATAATGTGGCAAGAAGCACTGAAGCCAGTCGGGCTATATATACAAAATATTTACCAACTACGTTGGCAATTGAGCTTGCAGAGATAAAAGCTGATCCATTGTTTTCATCTTTACATCAAGAATATGCAATGCTGAAATTGATTATACAGCAGTTGCTGAAACAACTTCCTGCAGATCTTTCTACTATGTATGGAAAGCCAATTTGTTCACATTGCGGGGATAAATTGACGATTAGACAAAATGGACAAAAGAAAAAAAGATTTTTGATTGTTCCATATAATTCTGCTTCTCAGCAAAAAAGACTTCACAAAGCAATTCAGTTAATAGAAGTCATGTCCAGAATATTTGAAAAAATATCGAAGCACGAAGAACGTCAAAAACGTTTTATCACAATTAGCGAATTGGAATCTGTAGTTGCCAATTGGGGCAGGATATTAATGGAATATTTTGGTAAAGATCCAAGAATTGTTGAAGTACAAAATCGGATTCTTAATTCTGGCTTTACCAGAGTTCCAGGGGAGCAAGATTCTAAACGCATGGAAGTGGTAAGAGAACTTCAGCGTAAAGTGAGAAATAATATTGTAAAACAGAAACAAACACAGCACAAGAAATACGTTACAATACATGATGCCATCAAAGAAGTCATGCCAGAATTTTTGGAAGAAGATGTGGAATATTCTGAAGAATTAGAAGAATTTGATGCTCGTGAGTTATTGGCAAAACTTAAGAATAAACAAAAAGTCAAGAATGAATAGTAATTTTACAACAAAAGTGGAATTAGAGAAATCACCATCACTTATTCCAAAAGAATATGAATCAATATTGAAAAATATTGTAGATGGTTTAAAGATGTCTAAGTGTTTTACTTGTGGAAGTGATAATGTTGCTCACTCTTTAGAAATTCCTTCACCATTTTTGACCGGATTGTCTACAAGTTATTCTTGTTATTATATACAACATTGCAATGAAGAAAATACTAATGTAAGAATAAAAGTTATTATAGATGATACAATTATTTATGAAACTTATAGAAAATATTTGAATGACACTGATAGATTTTATGTTATGATGAAAATTATATTGGAAAAGGCCAAAAAAGTTATAGAAAAGACTCATAATGTCTTATAATTCAAAATTATTAAACATTAAAATTGCCAGTTGGTGGCTAAGGAGAACGTATGGAAGCAAGAAGAACAATCGAAGAAATGGCTATAATCTATGGTATCATGGATTGGGAAGATCAATTAAATCAAAAATTGAAACAATTGGATTCTTCAATTGAAGAATTATTTAGCGGAACATTTCGCTGGCAGGAGCTTGCAAGATTTTTGGAAGCGTCTGTACAATTGGCAGAAGAATTATTCAGTCAGCCTGGATCAGGAATTACAAAACTTGAATTTGTCATGGCAGTTTGGAATCATTACAAAGAAGATTACGAATTGCTTGAACAATTAGATAATCTGATAAATTTCAGGAGTATTCTTGGTGTTGCTATTGGAACGATTGTTGAAACTTGGGATGAGAGGGCAATGGAAATGCTGATTGAAAAAGTATTGATTCCATTTATAGTCGGCAGATTGTTTCCCGCCAAAGACATTTAGTTGCTTAATTTCTCTTTCTTCTCTCACAAATCCGTAGAGGATCAAGTTCTTTACGGATTTATTTTTGTTTTATATAATAATGTAACAACTTGGAGTATGGTGATGAGCCCAATCCAAGAATTTTTAGAAATATTAGTGTTATTGACTTCTTTTGTTATTGGGCAAATAATTCATCTGATAAAGAAGAATAAACTTGATAATGATCTATCAGTTATAAATTGGTTAAAGAAAAATAAAATTACTTTTTTGATTACTATAATATGCGGCTTTGGAATTTTAGAATCTCTTATGGCACAAATGATTTATCCAACAAGGATAGTGGGATGGTTAACACTATTCTATAGCGGGTTCACTACGGGATTTGCTGGAAGTTCTTTGAGTCATAGCATAAGAAGAAAATACACAAATATTGATGATACATAATTGGTTGTGGAGATGCTTATGACAACTAAAATGGGTGCTGATGGGATAACTAAGACAGAAATAATGAGTCTGACTCATGCATATTCAGATATGGTGACTAATTTCAATTCTTTAAATATAAATTTGGAAAAATTATTAGAGCAACAAAAATCTCTTGTTGAATCGGTAAGCAATTTAACAAAATCATTAGACGATGGTTTAGGACAGAAATTAGCTGCAAGGATAAATGTGCCTATTGATTCTAAAATCAGAGAACATACAGAGTGCATGATAACTCGTATGGGAATAACTAATGAAGAAAATTTGAAAGAAGTGATTGGGAGATCTGTAGAAAAAAATACTAATACTATGTTTTTCAAAATTATTGGTATTCTTACTCTGTTTAGTGCAATTATTTCTACAATATTTTTATTAATTAATAATCATTATCTGAACAAAGTGATAGAAATGAATATTTTGAAGTGAGAAGATAATGAGCAGAGATATAAAAGTTGCTGAAAGTGCCAGGTCGGCATATATTGGAGGGTTATTAAAGGCATTTGGATCAAATAAATCTACTAAATATGAGGAAGAAGTTTCAAGAAACAAATATGATTCAATATGGAAAATAAAACCCCCAACAATAAAGGAATTTTTTTCTAAGTGGTTTCCCGAACCATTGTTTCCACTGCAATTAGAAATTGCAGAAAAAGCATGTGGAATAAATCCTCTTGTTTGGAATACAGATTATGATGAAATTCATTGCTACTGGGGAAAGGGGGCTGGAAAAGATAGAACCATTGCAAAAATGTTGGTTTATATTGTTGTAAAACTGCTTTGCATGGATGATCCACAAAAAGGATTATCAAAATATCTTGGAGAAGGGGCTATTGGGCTTGATTCTCCTATTGATATAATAAATGTATCAAAGGATAGAGATCAGGCAAGAGACGTTTTCTTCAAGAATTTTAAAAGTATATTGAAAAGAACAATAAATCCTACTACAGGAAAAAATTTCTTTTTAGAACAAGGAGTAGATATTAGAGAGGGGAAAGATTTACAAACACAATATGTCGTATTCCCATCTGGAATAACTTGTCATAGTTTAAATAGTAAGCAATATACAGGAGAAGGATTAAATCTTTTTTGGGCTGTAGCAGATGAGATTGGAGCATCTCCGGCAGCAACAGTTCGTAGTCAATTGATTTCTATTAGAGAGACATTAGATTCAAGATTTCCTAAAATAGGGAAATTGGTTTTGATGTCATATAAATATGGTGCTAATTGTCCTATGACAATAGAATACAAAAAAGGATTGAATGATCCCAGAGTTTTTTCTTCTAATGCAGCTACATGGGAAGTCAATCCCAGGAAACCTAAACAAAATTTTTTAAGACATTATCAAAGAAATCCTGAAAAAGCCCAGTGGACATATGAGTGTAAGGATACAGGGGATGTTGGGGGTGGATTCATAAAACAGAAATTTGTTATTCCTTGGTGCTTTAGGAAAGAAATGGGAGAAAATCCATTTGTTAATAATATAGTAAGAACTGATAATATAGTTAATTTGCAGTTTAAAGATTGGTTTTGGAAGAAAATGGAGGGGAAATATTGTGCTATACATGTAGATTTGGCAAAAGGTAAAATAGCTACAGGAGGAGATTGTGTAGGTATTGCCATGGTACATCCAGAAATGATGGTGCCAAATCCTCATCCGCAATCTATAGAAAAATTGAAAGAATTGGGATTTATTATAGATGGTAATGCAAATAAAGATGAGAGAAAAGGAGTAGTTTTAGATTTTGCTTTACAAATATTTGCTCCATCAGGATATGAGGTACAATTTTCTGAAATTGCCAATTTAATATTATATGTAAGAAAACAAGGCGTTAATATTTATAAAGTCACATTTGATGGCTGGAACAGTTTGGGTGAAATACAGAGATTAATTCAGTCAGGTATTTTGTCAGAAGAATTGTCTGTTGATAAGACAACTGCTCCTTACGATTCTATTAAAAATCTTTTTTATGCTGGTTTGTTTAGAGGGTATGAACATTCTGTTGCTATAAGGGAGTTCAAGGAATTAATAAAAGTAGAACAAGGCAAAGTTGATCATCCAGAATCCTCATGGGAAAGATTGGAAACAGAAGGTACAGAAGAGGGATCAAAAGATGTTGCTGATTCTATAACTGCTTCATCATTTATTGCTATTAAGGAAATTCCTTTAACTTCTGGTATTTGCTTTTAGAAGAGTTATATGCTATTATTTGTAGCTGGAAGAACTGTAGCTATAAAGTTGAGAGAATAGTTATTGGCGAAATCACATCAGAGCTAAAAATAAAAAATTATAAGAGAATCTATTCAATGTGTATATCTGAAGGGAAAATAATGAGAGAAATAATCACAGCACACGAATTTTTGACTAAAATTCCAGAATCTGATACTGTATTAACAGTTTCTGATATACTTGAAGATGAACACCCTATAGATTGTGAATGTATTAAGTGTTCAGAAAGGATTTTTGGTTTTCCTGCTGAGGATGTTATTTTTAGAAGTAAAAAGGAAATTGCTGATTCAAAGAAAAGCGATAAACTGAAGAAAATTCTTTCGGATAGCATCAAGGCAGATGAGGAAGCTGTTGAATCTTTAATGATTAAAAAATCTAAATTTGATTTGTTTGGTAAACTTACAAAACTTGTTCCGGAAAATGTTTTATCTGTGATTACTGCATCTGGAATAGGATTATTAACATTATCGTTGATAATTAGAACATTATTAGGATCATTTTCTGAAGTAATTTCTCATGGGATTGCAATTATTGTTTTATCTTATGTCAACTCTAAAATAATGCCAAATTAGTGAGGAAAAAAATGTCTGGAACTGGAATAAGTTTTATAAAATCTTTGAAAGTTGATGTATCAACTTCATCTGCGGATAAAAAGAGTAGTATTACGGATGATAAAGAATTTGTTTGGAGTGGAGGAAAAGCTTTTGCCCCCACTAAAGTATCGGAATCTGCTCTTGATTTTCCTACAATGGAGAATATGTATAGACTCAATTCTTGGGTTAGAGCTTGTGTAGATAAAATTGCTAAACGGGCAGTAGCAGTTAAGCCTTTGGTGAAGCCTATTCTGAAGAATCCAAAAGATAAGCCTACAGATGAGCAAAAACTTCGGATAGAGACTATTGAGAATTTGTTGGCAGTTCCTAATAAATCTCAAGAATCATTGGCCTCTATTTTAACAGGAATTTATACAGATATTCTTGTTTGGGATGCGGGCTCTATGGAGTTGGTGAATGGAGCTAATGGAGTAGAGGAATTATATGCAGTTAGTGGAGATAGTATCAGAAAAAATGTTGATAAGAAAGGGATATACAAATCTTTCAATGATGCATTTTGGCAGGTAGATATGGGAGGGAAAACTGTAGCTCATTTTGCTATAGATGAAATGTGCTATTTTATGCAATATCCCCGTCCACGTAGAGTATATGGATTATCTCCGCTGGAATCTTTGCGCCAGACTGTGACGGCTGAACTTTATGCCAGCGATTTTAATATAAAACGCTTCATCAATGATGCTACTCCAAGATTTGCTATGTTGTTTGAAAATCTTGGAGCAGGCCAAGGTGGTCCAGCATTGGAAAGATTTAAAGAATGGTGGAATAAAGAACTGAGAGGAGAGCCACATAAGCCAATTATGGTTGGCTCTGAGCATGGATCTATTAAATTTGAAAAGATTGGAATGACCAATGAAGATATGCAATTTTCAGATTATTCTCGATGGTTATTATCTAAAATAATGGCTGTGTATCATATGCAACCATTTGTTCTTGGTGTAATAGAGGTTAATCAAGGCAGATTGAACTCTTCACAGCAAGAAGAGCAATTTAAGAAAGATGCTTTGATTCCTTTATTATTTTCTTTTTCTAATCAATTCAATACTCTTGCTATATGGTCAAATAAGAATTTTGGATATAATGATATTTATTTGAGTTGGGAGGGAATTGATGCAATAGATAGAAAAATGGAAGCCCAAATACATGAAATCTATCTACGTCAGGGAGTATTTACTATCAATATGGTTTTACAACAATTAGGCATGGAGCCTGTAGAGTGGGGAAATGTTCCTTATTTGCTGAATCAAATGCAACCAATTTCTAATCTTCCTAATAGTAATATTCCTATTCCAGTTAATAGTAATGAGTTGTTGGATGAGAATGGAAAATTAGATGTTAAAAAATGGATGTCATTTGGATTGATGACTGGCGGGATTATTCCTACGGGATTAGAGAGGGTTGAACCTTCAATTATAAATGAAGCAATAACAAAGATTTATAATAATAGAAGAAAACAGAGACGCAAATATATTTTATCACGCCTTTAAAGAGAAAAATTATTTTTTTTCTTTGAATAGTCGAAAAACTTTTTATATTATTGTCATCTTAATCGTGGAGGTTATCATGCCATATAGTGTTCCGGATAATATTCCAGATGCTATCAAGAATATTCCTCTTGGAGCCCAGAAACGTTTTGTGGCAGCCTTCAATTCTGCTTTGTCAGCTGGGGCTACAGAAGATGAAGCCAGAATTGCTGGCTGGGCAAACGTCAAGAGGAAATATAAAAAACAAGGAGATAAATGGGTCAAAAAGTTCTTGTCTGCGGAATTGAATTCCAAAGTTGATACCATTATTCCAGATGATGTTCTTGAATTGCCTGGAAATTTATCAGTTGCTTGGGTCAAACTTTATAATGGTTTGTTTTCTAAGCACAGAGATCCAATGGCAGCACGATTAAAAACTTGGAAAGCCATAAAAAAGTACATCTATCAAGAAGGTGGTAAATGGCATTTCCGCAAGAGATTAAAACCAATTGAAGCTGATTTGTATAGAAAAGCTAAGGAGATACCATTGATTCAAGTATTCAAATCAGACACAAGTAATAGTCAAGCGAGATTTAGGATTGACATCCCTATTGCTTTTACTAAGTCATCTGTCACAGAAGAGAACGGAATAAAATATTTGAAAGGAATTGCATCAGGGACTTGGCTTGATCGCCAAAATGATGTTATTCATCAGGATTTTATTCGGAAAATGAATGAAAGTTGCAAAAATCTCCCTGTGTTTGTAGATCACAAGAGAGATAGCGATCATATGATTGGACAAGTAATTCGCAGCGAAGGTGGACCCAATACTTTTGCTCCTGTTACAGCCTTAGAAAAGGAATGGTCAGAGACTAATCCTACAGGGAATGTTCAAGTCGCTAAATTGCTTGACAGATTGAATAAAAACTATAAGCTGCAATATAGCATTGGTGGTTTTCTTACCAAGGCTGTCAGAGTGTGGGATGAAAAATTACAGAAGAATATCCGTCATATCTTTGATGGAGATATTCTGGAAGTAAGTGTTGTTCCAATTGGAGCACTCCCTGGTTCTGATGTAGCTTTAGTGACTATGAACAAAAAGTTGTTCGATGAAATGTTTGCAGATTTTGATCCTGCTCACGATGAAGAAGGATATGCTTCATTGATAAAAAGCATGGGATTAGAATCTCAAATTGGGCAGGTGTATTTTGAAAAGGATGCTGATTTGGATGAAAAGTCTAATGATGAGTCAAATCAATTTTGGGCTGATTTCCAAAAAGCAGTAGATACCTTTTCAGGTGTGACAGCTAAACAGATTGCTGCCTCAGAAATTGATCTTAATAAGTTACCACGTAGCTGTTTTTTGGTAAATACTTCTGTTAATAAAGATGCTTGGAAATATCCTTATAAGTTTGTGGATGAAGATGGAGGTATTAAAGTCCACATGGAACTTTTGGATAAATCATTCCATCAATCTCAAATTGACGGAGATAAATTGTCCTTCAACAAGCTTCTTGAGATCAGAAAATCTCTTGGGATCGATGAGAAAAGTTATGAGTATGTTGATTTTCAAAAACTACTTGTAGCTACTCTTGCAGAAGCTGCTGAAGCAAGAAAAACACGCTCGACGATGTATGATATTTTAGATCAATTTACATCTTCTGTTTATCAAATTGTTTGGGATGATAATCCGGAATATTCTGTAGATGAAAAATCTAAAGATATAAAAGGATTAGCAGATCAATTAGCAACAGAAATAAAAACACTTGCCGAAATGATGAGTAAAGAAGTTATTTACACAGTCAAATCATTGTCTTTGTGAAAGGACTTGTCTTTATGGAAAAATTAACAGGCAAGCAAATCAACGAAAAAGTAGAACAATTGGTTAAAAATTTTACCACTGGTCTTGCTGCAGATGTTTTTAGTCAGGTTTCTAAACCTACTGAAACAATTGCTAAAGCAGCTCAGTTGGATGGGCAATCTCAGTATGTTACACAGGAAACTTTGACTAAGGCATTACAAACTCTGGTTGATCCTATTACTCAGCTTGCAGAATTGGTAAAGGGATTGGCAGATAAAGAAGAGTTAACTAAAACTACAGAAACTACAACTCCAGCAACTCCAACAGCTCCAACTGCTACACAAAATCAAAGTGCTGATAGTCTTGCTGAAACAATTCAGAAGGCTGTTGAAGCTGCATTCAAAGCACAGCAAGCTCCAAAACCAATACGTAAATCTTTTGTGATTGGTAAGGACAATCGTTTGATCAAGAATTTGGCACAAGATGCTCCTTTGCCTGATGGAGCAATTAATTTGGATGCCAGCGAGATTAGTGAAGATCAGTGGAATGCGATGTCAGCAGAGGATAGAATGTCTATTCTGACTTCTACCATGGCACAGATGATGATTCCTAATCGTTAATAATTCCTTTTTTTTCGGTTGAATGCCGACATTCTCCTTTTATTAAGGATTGTAATAATGGAACTAAATAATCATGAGTTGCGAGACGCTTTGCAAAAAGCTCTTAACACCACTGGCGGAACTGGTGGAGACTTTTTACCAACTCCTCTTGCAAGAACATTCATTGATTTGGTGCGGGAGCAAATGTTTTTTCGACAAGTTTTCCGAACCATATACATGCCTGGAAAAACACTTGATTTTCCAAAAATCTTGAGTGGTCCACAGGTATATTATGAGAGCACAGAGGCAACAGTAGAAGCAGTTGAAACAGCAATGACTACCGGAACAGTCCGAATGACTGCACGCAAATTCATGGCTCAGTTGAAAGCATCTGAGGAAATATTTGAAGATGCTTCTCAAGACATGAATGCTATTTTCCGAAATCATTTTGCTGCTGGAATGGCAGAAGCAGAAGAAGAGACTTGTATTGTGGGAGATAGGTCTCATACTGCAACAGCAGTTTCAGAAGCAGCAGCATCAGATGCTAACTGGTATTCAAAAGATCATCGATTGGCATGGAATGGATTGCTGACTTTAGGTGGCGATATTGTAGGAACGCTGAGTTCTGGAAACCGTGCTGCTAATCGTGTGAATGCATCTGGTGTAGAGATGTCTACTCTTCTTGTTCGCCAACTTCTCTATAATTTGGGGAAATATGGTAGGCGAATGAGTGATATTGTCTTGATTGTCAATCCGTGGAGCGCTAATCAACTGCTTGATGATCCTAAATTGGTTACATTGGATAAATATGGACCAAATGCCACAATCTTTACTGGTGAATTTGGAAAGATTTATGGCAAGGTGACTGTCATACAAAGTGATTTTTGTACTGATGGTTATGCTGTTGGAACGCATAAATCCAATGTAATAATTGGTGACCGTAGACTGATCAAGTTAAAATCTGAAGATATGATTGAATATGATGCAAGGCGCATCGTAATCAGTCAAAGAGCAGATATGGCAGTAGAACACCAAGATGCAATTTGCCAGATTTGGTCGCTGGATACACCATCTACGGAGAGCTAAACAGTTCATAGAATGTCCCATAGCCACGAATTGTGTGTGTTCCCCTCACAAGCCAGATGCCGACTGGTAGTGGCTGCCTCCGACTCTGGTAGCATCCTTATGCGCCAAAGGATTGCTACCAGAGATTTTTATTTTTGAGTTTAGAGAGGATAACATGAACAGAGATGATACAGGAAACAAAAGAATATTGAATTCGGATGTAGTTGGTGTAGGAAAAAAAAATTCCGAATATATTCTCATTCCAGATAATTATAAAGAAATTATTAATTACATAATAAGAACAGACGAAACATTAGATATTCAATTTAATTGGAAGACTGTTTCTCATTTGGGATCAAATCAATTTTTATCTGTTCTTAAAAATTTATCTTATTTACTTGGAATAAATTCTGTAATATCTCCAACCAAATTTAATCTTCAACCTCAATCTTCACAAAATTTGACTAATCCAAAGATAACAAATCAATTAAATTCTGATTTGCTGAAAAAACTTGTTCCTTTGAAATCATTCAATACTATGATATCACAGGAAACAAAAATTGCTATTTTCATGGATCAGAATAGTAATTATTATACTGGTGGCAGATATTCTATATATCAACAAGCAATTCTTTTGGCGGATTATTGTCATGTTACTTTAGTTACGGATAGGACTGTTCCTTTTCAAAATGATTTTGAAAGTTATTCTGGTTTTAAAAAATTAGTGAATATTGTAGATCCATCTTTTTGTTTAAAAGAAAGAAGGAATTCATTCGATGTTGTTTTGGGGGTTCCTCATGCTTCTGGTGTGGCTGCTTATGAATATTCTAAAAAATGGAATCTTCCATTGATTATATATATGTTTGAGTCTCCTAATTTTGTGAAATTGTATCATGATGGACCAGATAGCACAGAAGAATATTGGAAATCATTTAAAATAGCAGCTGAAGCTGCGGATTTAAGAATATCTCCTTCCAATTTAAGTAAAAAATATTTAATGGAGTGGTTAAGAGATGATGATCCTGTTTCTTATAAAGTTGTTTATCCTTGTATAAACACCAATGTAGCAAATGATGTTTTGACAAATGGTAATTCTCCTTATCCAGAATATTCAGATGATATAGTTATGTGTAAGAGACTTAGCGATTTTGCTAAGCCATTTGACATATTGAAAATATTGGACAAAAGAATGAAATGTGTTGTACATTTTATTGGAAAAGTTAGAAACGATGATATTCGTGTGCTTAATAAATATGATGGAGTCAATACTAAAGTTAAAGTAATTGTTCACGGAGTTGTAAATGATTTAGAAAAGTATAAAATATTGTCTTCTTGCAAAACCCTCATCCATCCTTCCCAATTTGAAGGCTTTGGCATTCCTCCAATGGAAGCATTGTATATGGGGAAACAAGTTGTATGCTATGATTTACCAGTATTGAGAGAAGTTTACGGAAATGATCTTCACTATGCAGAACTTGGAAATCCAGAAGATTTTGTTAATGTGTTAGAAAAAGTTCATAAAGACAAAATTGAAAGAAAAGGGAGTGTGCCTTTGTTTTCTAATCCTTTTATATGTTTAGATTCTGTTTTAAGTGCTTTGAGCAATAAAAGAAGGGCAAAAATAGTGGTGGGTATACTTGCATTTAATTGTTTTGATTATTTGCCATATGTAATAAAAAATGTTTATGATTTGGTAGATAACATTATTATAGTGGAAGGAGCAGTGAAAGGGAATGAAAAATATTCAAAAAACGGACACAGTAATGATGGGACATATGATTGGCTGATTAATTCAGATGGATTGCAAGACCCTTGTGGAAAAATAATTGTTATTATTAAATCTGGTGTCTGGTTAGACAAAATAGAAATGCAAAATTCTATAGCTGAAAAAGTTGATAAGCTGGGAGGGAATATTTATATAAAAATAGACGCAGATGAATTTTGGCACAGGGATGAGTTACAAAAAGTGATTGATTATATGATTGATAATCCTAATGTTGAAATGATAAAAATGCCATTTATTCACCTGTGGACTAATTTCCATACAAAAGCAGTAGATGCTGGAGGGAAGTGGAGCACAAAACATCCCAGAGTTTGGAAGTGGCAAAAAGGGATGAGGCATCTAAGGTCATTTAATTATTTTGTTAAAAATAGAAAATATGATAATCGTCCAGTAACAGAGCAATATGTAGTAACAACTATTTGGGAAGGGAAACCTATTTATCATACAGGATATGCCAGGAAATTAGATTATGTTAATCAGAAATTGAGTTATTATAAGAATAGAGGAATAGAAAAAGTCGTAAAAGAAAAGATATATGAAAATTGGAAACAACATTCTGATTCTACTCAACCAACTCAGATAGTGAGAAGTTGGGCAGAAGATATAGATATTTTTTCTATTCCAGATATATTAAAATTGCACCCTTATTATAATCAATCAGACATTAGGGATGTCAAATGAATAATAAAGGAATTTGTTTAGAAATAGGAGCAGGAATAAGTAAATTAGGATATATAACTGTAGATTTATATGATCCAAGAGCAGATATAAAAGCAGATTGTTCAGAAACAGGATTTGATCCTAATTCTGTTTCTCGAATTTATACATCTCATATGATTGAACATATATCTCCTGAACATTTTCAAAAAGCTCTTGCTCATTGGTATAATATTCTTATCCACCAAGGAAGACTCACTATAAGGTGCCCTAATGCTGTTATATATTTGCAAGAGTGGTTGAGATCACAAGAAAATAATGATTATGAATATCTTAAAAATTGGGGCATAAGAAATGTATTGGGATGGGAAGATAAAGGTTCTGGAATGCTGAATAGAAATCTTTTTACAGTAGGATTGTTAAAATATTATTTGCAAAAAGCAAAATTTCAAGTAGAAAGTTGTGTAGTTTGTGAAACCAGAGTGACAAATAAAAAGCATGTTGAATATCGCCCAAATGGTGATATAATTTGTGAATCAATTAAACCATAGATGATATATGGGAACAGAAATTATTAATGATATTATTATTGTAACTTATAACAGACTTGAATATTTGAAGAAATGTTTTTGGTCTGTTTGGGCATCTGTAACTTTAAAACGTAGAATAATTGTTGTTGATCAGCATTCTACAGATGGGACTGTGAATTGGCTTAAAGAAATGTATGACAGAGGATTAATTTCTAAATTAATATTACTTGAAAATAATGTTGGAAGTGCCGAAGGAAATAATATTGGAATAAATGCAAGCAAGTCAGATTGGTTTTTATTGCTTTGTGATGATTTTTATATGCATAGAGATTGGGACATAGAGGCACAAAAAATTATTAATGCCTTTCCTAATGTGGAATGCATACCATTTTATTATTCCAGTCCTCTTAATCCTGATGCTATAAAAGAATATATGATAAAAGAGGGAAAAAGAATTGGCATGAGGCTGGAAGGGGGTGGTCTTGCTGGATTTTATATGAAAAGGACTCTGTATGAAAGACTTGGTCCATTTAAAATGAATGTTGCTTCTGATGGAAGAGGAAAATATGTAGGATTTTGGGCGCCTGATTTTATTAAAAAAATGGCATATAGCAATACATTGGTGTTAGCTCCTATGAGAAGATATTGTGTAGATATGGATGCTGCAAACAATCCATTAAATGAAATACGAACATATTTGAATAGCGGATATAATGAATTTAGACAGAAAGAAAAACCAGGTGGAAATAGAGAAGAATTTGTTAAAAGAAGATTGTCTATTATACAAGGGGCTTTGGAAAAAGCAGAATATGAACGTAAACAAATGAGATTGCCATGAGTGATTTCAGAAATGATGCTATCCAGAATGGGAATAAGCATATATTGAATCCAGATATAAAACCTGGACTTCCAACAAAGGTTTTTACTTTTAATAATATGATAAATTCAGAATTTGTTACAGATAAAAAACAAATAAATAAAAAACAGTGTGTAAATCGTAATGAGAAAATAAGATCATTGCAAGAAATTATTAAAACAAATCCGAGATATGTTGATTGGAGAATAAATGTAGTATCTTGGTCAGATATAGACCAAAGAACAAGAATGTGTTGGGGTGATCATTGGGTTAAGGTTCAATTGTTAAAAGAATTTGAGAAATTTGGATGTGTAGTTGAAGTTCCACCTCCACAAGCAGATATAACAGTATATTTATTTGGGTCTCCATTTCTTCATAAAGAAAGTGGAATAGCAAGTTATAATCCAACTTCTTTTAATGTTTGTTGGTTATATTCACATCCGGAAAAATGGACAAAATCAGAAGCAAGTAAATATGATTACATATTTTGTTTATCGAAACAGTACCTGCCAAAAGTGCAAGAACTACATAGATATGTTGCTTCTTTTCCTTTGTTTTCTTGTACAAATCATGTTATCCCTGATGGTCTTGAATATGGTTCAGAATATGATATTGTAATGGTTGCTAATGCCAGAGGAGCAGAAGCTCCTTATGGTAGAATTTCTGCAAAAATGTTAGTTGACTCTGGTATTGGAAAAAATTGTAAAATAAATATATGGGGAGCCAAATGGGAATTGCCAAAATATACTTATATTCCTAAGAATTGGATTTCAGGGCAATATTATCCATATGAAAAACTTAATGTTTTATATAGAACTGCTAAAATTGTTTTGATAGATGGGCACGAAACATCAGAAGATAATGGATTTGTTCCAATGAAATTATTTGATGTTTTTGCTTCTGGAGGACTTCCTATAATCAGAAAAAATATTGGAATTGAAGATATTTTTGGAGATATTGATATACAATATTCTAATATGGAGGAATTCAAAGAACTGTGTAATTTTTATTTAAGAAATAAAAAAGCAGCTTTGGAAATAATAAGAAAAGGAAATCAAATTGCTAAAAATCATACTTTTAAAGACAGAGCATCTACTATACTAACTACTGTTAGTAATATGGTTATAGATGCAGATACATATCGTATGGATTCTGTTAATATGCATATTCCTGAATATATCAATTTGGATAAAGGGGAAAATCTGAAGAGGATAGAAGTAATTAAATGAATGTGAAATATAAATTGTTATATGTAGGTGTGTTTGAAGGAATTTGGATATCTGATTTTTATAGAAAAGATGGATTTGAAAGAATATTTGATACTCAAATATTTGATTTTCGTAACACTTATCATAAGGATATAACTTTAATGAATATTTATTTGCAGGAATGTATAATTAATGATGTTCCTGATATAATATTTATTAATAAAGGAGAAAGGATATTTTCTTGTGTATTACATCGTATCAAAAGATTGTTTCCGCATATTTTTATTGTAACATTCAATGGAGATCAAACTGGTAATGCAAGTATAATTACTTCAAGGCTTGGTAAGGTATGTGATGCTATTTTGATAAATAATAAACATCCAAAACAATGGGAAGAATATAAAAAATTTGGCGTTAAAAATATATATGAATATCATACTGCTACGGATTTGGATGTTTATTCTCCTAAAAAAGAGAAAGTTATTTGGGATATAATTTTTGTTGGAGGGAATTATAAAGATAGATTCCCTTTATCAAGATTCAGATTAGAATGTATTCAAGAATTGGCAAAAAAATTTAATGTAGCAGTTTGTGGACCATCAAGTTGGAAATATATTCCAAGAATACACTATCTTGGTTATAAATATGGAAAAGAATTTTCTAAAGTAGTATCTAAATCAAAAGCAGTTTTGGGGATAAGTGCTTTTGACGAAATTTTGAATTATACAAGTAACAGAACGTGGAATTCTATGGCTTGTGGAAAACCTTATGTCTGTCATAATTATAAAGGAATAGAAAATTTTTTTCGAGATGGAGAAAATATAATTGTATTCAGAAATATTAAAGAATTAATAGAGAAAGTTGATTGGGTGATTAATAATGAAGAAAAAGCCCAAATGATAGGGGATTCAGGAAGAAAGTTAATTGAAAATCACCATACTTATTATCACAGAGCAAAAGAATTGTTGGATATATATGAAAGATGGAAGGAGAAAAGATGAAGGCAGAAAATTGCCCAGAATATTGGAATGAGAAATTCAAACAAAAAAATATTAATCCTTCAAACTTGGCAAAAGATTATGGTGGAGCATATAATAAAATATGCGATTGGGTATTCAAGAATAAGCACAATCGTGTTTTAGATATAGGTTGTGGAATTGGTGTGGTCTCTTTCATATTAAAGAAAAGAGGTTTTTCTTTTCAGAATAGAGATTTTGTTTGTTTGGATTTTAGCGAAATTGGATTAAAAATTGCAAAAGAATATTGTAATTGGATCAAAACAATACAAGCTTCTTTCTGTAGTAATGAGAAAATAATTGAATTAGAAAATCATAAATTTGATTTAATTATTTGTCACAATGTATTAGAATTTGTTGAAGATTATTTGGGATTTGCCCAAAAGGCAGTTAATATGCTGAACGATAAAGGAAAGATTATTTTTGGATTTCAACTAAGAAAAACAAGATCTAATAATCCTTTAAAGAGAATTATAGATCCAAAAATGAAAGAATTTCAAGAATTTTTAAAACAATCAAATTTGATTGTCGAAAATGATTGTGTAATAGAGAAATGGTATTTATCTTTAATAACAAAAATGGACAAGGAGGGGGCTCTGTGATGAAAAGTATTTATGTATTTGAAAGTGTTATTAATGAAAAAGCTAAAGTTTATGCCAATGAAGTTCTTAATAGTGGTTGGGTTGGAATGGGGAAGAAAACTAAAGAATTTGAAGAAAAATTTGCGAAATACATAGGTAGAAAATATGCTGTAGCAACTAATAGTTGTACTTCAGCGCTTCATCTGGCTGCGATATGTGGAGGTCTTAAAAAAGGTTCTGTTGTGGCTACTACTTCGATGACTTTTGTTTCTACTAATGCTGTTATTTTATATTGTAATTCAATTCCTTATTTTATTGATGTATGCCCAGAAACTGTTAATTTGAATATTGATGAATTACTTATCAATCCTTATTTTAAATCTTTTGATGCAGCAATGATTGTTCATTATGGTGGTTATCCTATTGATTTTGGTAATATACAAAAAATAAAAGAAAAAAAGAAAAGCATTTTTGTCATAGAAGATTGTGCACACGCTTTAGGAGCAAGATACTCTGATACAGGAACAATGGTAGGGACAGCAGGAGATATATCAGTATTTTCTTTTCATGCTGTTAAAAATCTTGCTTCTCCAGATGGAGGAATGTTAGTTACAGATAATGAGGAAATATATAAAAGAGCAATGAAATTGAGATGGATGGGAATTAATAAAGATACTTCATCAAGATTTAGTGAAGGAAATTATTCTTGGGAATATGGAGTTGATTGTCTTGGATATAAATATCACATGAATGATTTGACTGCTGCTATTTGTTTAGGGAATTTGGAAACTTTAGAATATGACAATTCTTATCGTAGGCATATAATCGAACAATATTCTAAACGTTTAATTAATGTTAAAATGGTTGCATTTTATAATGGGGCTTGCCATTCTGGTCATCTTGCTGCAGGCTTTGTGCAAGGAGATAGAAATAAATTGTTGAAGGAATTGAATCAGCAAAGAATATATCCAGGAGTTCATTATATACCTAATCACAAATATGAGATATTCTCTAAATATGTTGTTGATCCACTTCCTGTTACGGAAAAAGTCTATGAAAATTTAATAACACTTCCTTGCCATTTAAAGATGGAACAATCAGATGTAGATATTGTTATAGATGCTGTTAATGATATATTGTGAGTACAATATGGGTTTAGTATTAGTTGAAGCAGCAAAATCTGGAGAGAATTTTAAATCAGATTTAGATTTTATTTATTTTGTGAGGAATCATCCAGAAATAAGAAAAAATTTGATTCATCCTGAAGAAATCAGTTACAAAGATCACATAAAATGGTATTGTAAAAAATATGCTAATAGTACTGATATTTGCATATATAAAATGATTATTTCTGACAACAATACTTCAATAGGATACTGTGATATAAAATATGATAGATATGATAGAACAGCAGAACTTGGATTTAAAATATTGCCCAATTTTCAAAGACAAGGATATGGGAGTCTGTGTATTCCTTTGCTTTTTGATAAATTGGGTGTTTATAAAAATAATTATATGATATTTTTGACAGTATTTGAAGACAATGTAGAAGCAGTAAGATTATATAGAAGATTTGGGTTTTCAACTTATTATCGTGATTTTATGGTTGTTAATGGAGAGGCAAGAACTTTGCTTCATATGTCATTGAATTCTCTTTCTGAAAGGAATACATAATGGCAGCTAAATATATTGATTGGACAATTGTTAAAGGAATTACAGGATTAACAGATACAGAATTAACCTCTGCTGTAAAAGCATCAATAGAGAATCTGGTTGAAATTTTAGGAATAGATGCTTTATTTGGAAGAGATTTTGGAATGCATACAATTGATACTTCTAATCCAGAATTACACAATATTGATTATGAATATGCCAGAACATTAATAGTTAGGAATTTTCCTGTGATTAGCATAGAAAGATTGAGAGATAATATTCAGGATGCTACTCCTACAATTTTAGTGGAGCATGATGATTTTGAAGTAGATAAGAGAACAGGAATGATAGTTTTGTCTTTTGATGCCACTTTGGGGAATGATGTATCTCTGCATACTTATTTCACCAAAGGAGTTAATACTGTAGATGTTGCTTATACATATGGATTCACTTCTGTTCCAAGCGATATTGTAGCATATGCAAATATGTTAGCAGCTAAAGTTTGTTCTTTTTGGAAAAGATTACTTTATTCTAATGGAATACCGGATTATGAACAGATGGGCGATTATCAAAGAAGATTCACAAATCAATTCAATAGTATAGATCAATTTTATGATCCAATAATCAAAAATGTCTTGTTTAGCTTGAAATCAAAATATCAGCAATTGAGTTGAGGTGTATATGCCCTTAGATTCTTCTATCTTGACTCAAACTGCTACTGTGAGAGTTTTTAATAATACTACAGATGATTACTATGAAGATGTATCATCAGAGGATCCAACAAATTATACTGATTGGTTAGTTACTGTTCCTTGTAGAGTCACAAAGAATTTGGCTTATCATAAGATGTCAACAGGAGAAGCAGGATATTTGAATTCTTCAACACATGTTATTTTTGCTAATTTGACTGATCCTGAAATAAAAATGGGGTATATTCTGATAATTGATTCAGATTGGTACGATGTACAATTTGTGGATAGGACTCCTGGTGGATCATTAAATGAGCACCAACAGATATATGCTTGTAAAAAGGAGAGATAATGCCAGCAGGTAGAGTATTTGTTAGAGCAACACCAAGACATAAAATAATGACAGGAACATCTACCAGATATAGAACTTTAGCAAAGCTTGGTAGATTAGGTGGTCCAAAAGTGAATATGTTTAAAATGTCTTTAACTTTAGATGGAGTAAAGAAAACAGAAAAGATTATTAAAGCAATAATGAAAGATGGTCAATCTGCTACTTATATGGCTGTTAAACAATCAATAAATTTATTAGTAACAGAAACTAAAAATATTTTATTGGTTGGAAGTTTGAGAGCTTATGATACGGGGAATTTATATAATTCTATACAATCATATGTAGAAAAAATGACATATGAAGTAATTTATGGGATTGTTTTTTCTGATAAACGTTATGCTATATATGTTCACGAGGGAACTTTTTTTATGGCATCCAGACCATTTTTTAGAGAGGCCTTGAGAAGAAAAAGAGCAATGATAGAGCAAAATATAGCCAAAGCTTTTCAAAAAGATTATAGTAGACTGTATTATTAAGGAGAGTATATGCCGCAATTATATGATCCATCATCAGAAATATTAAAAAATCTTGGAGATTTGTTAATTGCAGACAATACTGATCCAGATGCTGGAAATCAAATTTATGCAATTCATCATTTTGTTCAAGACAGAATTTTTCAATCAGAAACATTGGTCCAAGGTGACACACTGCCTCGAATTACCATGTCCTTCAATTCTGGGCCAGGACAAGGCAATTTACCATCGGAAAAGGGGATGTTAAATATTAAAGTATGGTATGAAAGAGCACGAACAACAAATTTTCAAACTCTTTGTAAGTGGTGCTCTAACAGAATCATTCGATTATTAAGAGAAAAACCAGCCAATTTGAGTAGTAACAAAGTAATAGTTAGATTGGTAGATTATATCTCTTGTTTTTATTTGGATGATCCAGACACGAAAACTTATTATTCATCCATAACATTTGAATTAACTTACAAAGTATCTGTTGATTAAAGGAGCAGATATGTCTGTACAATTTGGATTGGCTATTATGCGGCTTGATAGTGTAACTCTTGGATATATGCAAGGGACTACGCTTGATTTCAATTTTGAACAAGCATTGCTATATAGCTCAGCTATTTATCCTGTGGATGTTAGAGTTCATACGGCATCTATTACAGGTAATGCAGAATTTGCCAATTTGAATGCTGTAGGCATTCACAAACTACTTGGCGGAACGAGATCAGGGCCAAGAATAACTCTAACTGATACTTCTTATCCAGGAACTTGGGAATGCTTATTACACATGACAACGGATAACAAAGCCTTTGTTGTTACGTTGAATAAGTGTAGGAGCACGAAATTGAGTTTCGCCTGGGCCAGGGATGGTCATATTATTCCTAATTTTGATTTTTCTGCTTATGCGGATGCTTCAGGAAATGTAGGAACAATTGATCTGGAAGAAGTTAGTTAATTTAACCATAACCAGTGAGGGAGTCTAACTCCCTCACTAATTTTTGTTTTGGAGGTAATATGAATATTCCATCTATCACAGAAGAAGAAAAGATACTAAAAATGGAAGAAGAAGTTGATGTCATGTGTGGTGCTCCCAAAAAAGTTAGAGTGAAAAATGAAATATTTTTGGTGAGTGCAACAAGTTTAAATGAAATATCAGATTTGCAAAAACTTCTAACTAAATTTGAAAGTATTCCTGATGATCAGATGTTGAATGATTCTACTTTAAATTTAATGGCAAAAATAATATTATATGGATTGAAGGAGAATCATCCTGATATTACAATAGAGGAAATAAGAAAGAAATTTCCTCTGTCTGCATTCCCAACAATATTGCAGATTATTTTGGATCTAAATGATTTTTTATCAGGGATGGGGAAAATTCGGAGGAACAATTTGGAAATGGTGCAAATGGCGAAGTCAATCTCTCAGGAACAAAATTTGAGAAAAGACTTAGTAAAGACAAAATAAATCGCTTCAAAGAATTATCGGAAAAAGAATTAAGAAAATTAAATAGAACACAGCAGTTAAGATATGAGATACTTAGAGCAAAATATTATTCCAGCAGGATTGAAAAAGAAGATAAATCTATTAATGTGAAAGGCAAAAAATATAACTGGACAACTGTATTTCATGTCTTATGTTCTACATATGGATGGACATTATCATATGTTGGTTCCTTGAATCTGAAACAAATTCGATATTTATTGGAAGCTAAACTCAATTATGATAAGATGATAGGGGGAGGCAATAAATCCATGATGGGCAAAGATTTACCTTCTGAAGGTGAAAAAATAAAAAAGCCCCAAGACTTGTTCAAGTTGCCTATGTTTAAGCATAAATTTCAAACTAAAAGAAAGAAGTGAACATGGCACAGAGATATACAGTATCAGAACTTGTCATTGGAGTGAAGGCAGATATTCGAGAAATGAGGATTGGTCTTCAGGAGGGCATTTCCGAACTTCGGAATTTTTCTGCTGATGTAGGAGATATGGGCCAGAGAATAAATACTTTGGCTAAAGGAATTGGGGTATATGCTGCAGCCTCTTTGGGGATGGTAGGTGTGGCAGCTAAATTATATTCTGATCTGCAACAGACTATTGCTAATACTGCGTCAGTAACTGGTTCTACTGCTGAAGAAATGAAAGATTTGGAAAATTATGCCAGAAAGATGGGTAGAGAAACAGTATTCACTGCTACTCAGGTTGGTGAAGCTATGTATTTCTTGGCTTCAGCAGGTTATAATGCTGCACAAATCTTCGATTCTCTCCAACCAATAATAGCTTTGGCTGCAGGTACACAATATGATTTGGCTGAAGCCTCTGCTGTAGTTGTAACTACTCTTAATCAATTTGGTATGCAAGCAAGCGAGGCATATCGTGTGGCTAATGCTTTAGCTGCTTCAGTTGCTTATTCTCAAGCAGAAATGTATAAATTAGCAGTATCTTTACGCTATATTGGGCCAAGTGCTGCTAATTTAAATTATAGCATAGAAGAAACTGTGGGAGCTTTATCATTACTTTATGATGCTGGCTTAGAAGCATCTATGGCGGGCACAGGTTTAAGAATGTCACTTGCAAGGTTACAAGCTCCAACTGCACAGATGTTTAAGGCATTTGATCAATTGGGATTAAAATGGGAAGAAATAAATCCTGTATTTAACAATTTTGTTGATATAGTGAGAAGGTTTGAGGAAGCCGGAGCAGGATCTGCTAAAGCTGGTAAAGCATTGAATGAAATTTTTGATATTAGAGCAGCCAATGCCATGAAGATATTTATTAGAACTGGAGCAGACAGTCTTCAATCAATGATAAATAGGATTACTGATACTAATAAAGCAATGGTTATGCAGCAGCAACAGCTGAATACTCTTAAAGGATATTGGAAATTGATGTCAGGGACAATACAGGATGTAGGATTTACTTTTGGTGATACTTTAGCACCTGTATTGATGATGGTTATGACTGCTGTTAGAAATGTAGCCTTAGCATTCTTAGCACTTCCAGATTCAGTTAAAAGCACAGTAGTTGTTGTTTCAACTTTAATTCCAACATTAGCATTAGTTACTACAACAATTGCTGCTCTTATTGGTTTGCTTCCTAAATTGATAACGATGTTTAAAACTGCTTCTGCATTTTTTACTATTTTTGGAGGTGCTGTTGCTTGGGTTACAATGATATTAGGAGCATTAACTGCTGGAATATTATACCTTGTGTCTGCATATGGAGCAGAGAATCGAGCAAGGAAAGAAATGTTATCAGAATATTCTAATTTGCTGGATAGAAGAGACAACGAATTACAAAAAACTATTTATCTGACAGAAACAGTAAGAGAATTGTCAAAGGCCACAAAAGAAAATGTTGTTCAATATAATAAATTGCAGCGTTCTATTAATCAACTTAATGAATTATATCCTGGATTAATAAATAAGAATCAATCTTTAGAATCTCAAATGGATAAAATTGTAGAAGTTTCAGAAGAAGCATCCAAAGCATTGGATGAAGTAAGAAAAAGTAAGGAAAGATTGGCATCGTTACAATATTACGAGAAAGTTCTTGGATTACAGAAAGAAGTGGCTGATTTGAAAAAAGAATTAACTGGTTTGAATTTGGCAGAAATTTTCCGAACTCAATTTAGTGATATTAAACGGCAAGGGGTCAAATTATCGAAAGAATCTACAGAACAATTCAAAAAAGACTTAATAGGAGTCAATGCAGAATTATTTAATGTTGTAAAATCAGATATGTTATATTATACTGGATTTTCCAACAGAGCATTGGTTAATATGTCTACTCTTAAAACTTATACAGAAAATTTGGCTCAATCAGAAGAAGGAAGAAATAAATTGATGAATATGTATACAAATTTAGGAGATAGAATTATTAACAACCAAATTGAATATTATGATTTATTAAATAAATCTAAAGATCCAATGTATGATATGACAGAAGAAGAAAAATCAAAATTAAAAGCAATTGAAGGTTCTATAGCAGGAGAAAGAGTTGTTCATCGAATATTATCTGAGACGGTGAAAGTTGTCACTGATATAGCAGATAAAGAGGAACAAATAGCTGCTTTGAGGAGACAGCAAAAAGAAATAGGGAAAACAAGAGAGAAAGATGTTAGAGAAAAAGGTAGTGATGAATTTATAATAGAAGAAAAAAGACGTGCTCAGCAACTTGAATCTTTTCTTTATGATATGGAAATTGCTGGAACTGTGAATAGAATGAGAGAAAGGGAAATTCAAGCTAAAAAATGGTATGCAGAAGCTTTGTTCAGAGCTAAAGAACTTGGAGCAGACACAGCAGCAGTTGATGCAGCTTATGAAGTAAAAAAGGCAGAAGTGGCCAGAAAAAATTCTCAAGATTTGTGGAATTTTAATAAAGCATTATCTCTGCAGGGAGAAAGAGATGTTCTTAAAATTGGATTAATGGAATTAGAGGAAAAAAAGCGGAGAGCAATTGAAAATGCCATAGCATTAGGGGAAAGTACTGCTGAAATTGAAAAGAAATATGAAATTCAAATAGGGCAATTTCGTTTGGAACATCAAATGGAAGTTAATAAAGCAAATAGAGATTTATATTTACAGCTTATGGATTCAAGAACATCTGCTATGATTGATGGAATGGATAAAGAAATAGCAGAAGAAAATGCTCGTTATCAAAGAAGTCTGGGGAATGTTAGAGAATTTCTTTCTGAACAATTGAAATTAGTAAAAGAAGGGAAATTAAGAGAATATGATGTTTATACTGTTTTCACAGAAATGATGAATAATGCAATGAAAGAACATAATAATCGAATGATTGTTTTGAAAGAAGAACATGCTGCTAAAAATGCTGCTATTGATGCTGATATAGCAGCTAAAAATGTGGAAAGCAATGCTATACTGGCTGCTTCTTATACTTCTTTGAGAGAAATGGAACTGTCAGAAGAAGATTCTGCTTATGAAGAGAGAAAAAAGAACTTAGACAAATGGCACACAGATAGTTTGAATTCGTCAAGAGGACAAGCAGAAAGATTGTTGGCTATAAATGAAGCATATCAAACAGCATTAGATGCTTTAGAAGTAGAACATAATGCTAAAAAAGCAGGAATTGATAGTGAATTCTTTATGGCTCAAGCGCAATTGGAGTTGGATAATATAGACAGGAAGACATCATTGTATGATGAAGCTTTGGAAAATTATAGAACAAATCTGGAAGAACAATTATTGCTTGTTAAAGGAGATGCTGATTCTCAAAGAAGAATATTGGAAGAACTTGACAATGTAGATAAAATTATGGCAAAACGGAAAATTGATAGAGCAAGAGAATGGTCAACTTCTGTTTCTAAAATTATTAGTAATAACATGAATCAAGTAGGAGTAGCCATTTTTAATACTGCCAAAGGGGCTACAGGAGCATGGAGAGAAGCCTCTAAAGCAATGATTAAATTGGCAGCAGATGAAGCTCGAACTTGGTTAGAGTTACAAATGTTGAAAGCAGTAGCTGCTCATCAATGGTGGAAAGTAGCAGGGATTGCAGCTGGAATTGCGGCAGTTGGAGCAGCAGAAGCATATGGATATGAAAGAGTAGAAGCAACGGCAGCAGATGGAGGAGAAAGGAAAAAGAAAGGGGGGACTGCCAAAATTGTTACAAGAAGAACAGAAAACAATTTAATGCCTTTAGGTGGAGCAGTAGGAGCATCTGTTAAAAGATCAGGATTGGCAATTGTTCACGAAGGAGAAGATATTGTTCCATCTTTTATTAACAATGCATTAATACGAAGAAAGAATTGGAGTCAATATCTTGCTGAATTAGTAGAACAAGATAGTATTTTTATTTCTTCTTTGAAAAAATCAGCAAATACAGGCATAACAAAAAAATCTCCAGAACAAAAAATTTCTATTGATTTTAGAATGAATGTTAACACAGAAGGTGCTGTTATATATCCAGCAGGATCAGATGCACAGCAAGAGTTTGTAGAGCGAGTTATTCAACCAGTTGAAAAGAGATTAAGAAAAACTATGGAATCCATTATTCAAAGTAGAGGTGAATAATGATTAGTTTAAGTAATGAAACTATATTAAATCAGAAAGATGATGTTTGCTCTACTCATTATGCACATTGTTATATATATAAACAATGGGTAGGAAGAATTGTCACATATGGTACAGGAACAATTGCCATTAAAGGAAATGCAACAGAATTTCTTTCTGTTGGAGATAAAGTGATTGTAAGCTGTAAGTCATTGAATACAGAATATACAATAGATACTCGTTCTTATAATTCATCAACTTGCAATACAACAATTACTTTTATAGAAAGTTCTACTGTATTTACAGCTAATGTAGCAGGGAAAGATTATATATATAAAAAATTTATTGTAACAAGATATTTGAATAAAGATATTGGTGATATTAGAAAATCTTTTGAAAATGGAGATTTTGGATCAATAAGGCCTTATCAGATTAATTTATCTTTTATTAGCGATAAAGATGAATTTGATTTGATTGGAACACCATCTAATCCTGAATTGTTTTTTAAAGACATGCTGGTGACAACTGTTATAGCAGTAGCAGCAAATGGTTCTAATACAAGAATAACGGTTTCTTCTGATGATCTTTCAGCATATAATTCTAATTTATTATTAGAGTATTATGTTAATATCATTAATGGGGATGGAAGAAATTTGCGATCGAAGATTATTGGTATCACTGCTGCTTCAGGATACATTGATGTAGAAGGAGATTGGACAACTATACTGAAGGCAGCTGATACAATTTGTATATCAATGCAAAATAGATTTATGATTAAATTATTGTTTGAAATGAAAGGGAGTATAGATAGTAGAATTAATGTTTTTTTTGGAATTATTTATCCTAAAAATGTGACATTGGCTAATAGAAGAATAGATGTGATAGCATATAGCCTGATTAAGGATTTAGATGTGGATTATTCTTTTCAAGTATCAGATAAATTTGTTAATGGGATACAAAATTTTCCTAACATTCCTGGAATTACAATTTATAGTTATGATCAAGGGGATAGAGTATCAACAAATGAAGAAGTAGTTGGTGTACAATATAAATTTCCTTCTTCTGATTTACGTGGCGTTACAGGTGTGGAAATAATAAGGGCATCTTCTGATACAGGATTGGGAGCAAGAATACTTAGATATAAAAGACCAAATACATTTCAGTGGGATGGAGGAGATTGGGTGGAAGTGGCAACGGATTCAACAGAAATAAATTTAGCAGCATCTGATGGTAGCACAATAACTTGCAACTTTAGAGTTGCGGATTATCAACAGAGTGATGCTGAAGATTTAATTTTTATGACTGCTGAAAATAAATATGATATTGTTCCTGGCAATCGTGGTCCAGCAGGAATAAAAGTTGGGGATGGGGGAATAGTACAATTATTTTCTCGTTTATTTAGAATATGGGTGGATGATAATTATGTAGCAGGAACGGTGTATCCTTTAACAGATGTTTTGGCTAATGCTTTGCCTCCATATGAAATTGTTCCTGTAACAACAAATGAAGTTGCGATATATTTTGGATTAATACAAAAATTTGGAGCAATGGAATTCAGAGGATTGACTGTTCCTGGAAATTCAATTTCATCAGAGAATTTAACTTGGGAATATTCCTTGGCATCAGGAACAGATCCGAGTTGTTTTAGGGCTTTAACAGTTGTAGATGGAACTAATGGTTTTAGTCAAGACGGAGTAATATCATGGAATATTCCAGATAATCACGGAATGAAAGCAAAAATAGGTGCTTCTACTGAATTCCATATGTATTATATAAGATTGAGGATAGCAGCAGGAGCAGCTAACTTTTCTAAAGTATATTACGAAATTGTTCCATATACAACTGCATTTGGAAGCAAAAATGATGTATTCACATTTAAACATGATTGGCATAGATTATCTTCTAAAAATGAATTATCTGATGATATAATAATTAAATTGGATACAGATGGAGCAACTCTTGTTCCGGCTATCTGGAAACAATGTGTAAGAGTCATAGATGTATTGGACCAATTAATTGATAAATCGGGATATGGAGTTGATATAACAAGAGCTACAGGATTAATTGAATTATCACAACCTACTTTAAATGTTTGGGGCAAACCAGGATTTTCAGAAGAAAGAAAACCTACAGCCGTGTGTGTAGGAAGTGGGACTTGTACTGGGTATGTATTTGCTTGTTTTAAGAATGAAATAATTTGTTTGGCATCTATAGATGACGAATGGAAAAAAATAGGAGAAGTTGATTTTTGTTATACTTTGCACTCAATACAATATTTTGAAGTTACAGAAGATGCAGCCTTGAGGCATTTTATTCTTGCTATTGGATATAGAGACACAATTCCTCCAGCATCAATAGATGAAGCATCATATTATGAACAGCCAGAACAAATAATGGTTAGAATAGATGGAGTTGACGATCTTGATACATCTTCTTTATCTTTTGTAATCACAGCAAATGGAGGAAATACTATTTCTGGAACTTATTTTTCTGCTGGGAATGGATTGTATGATACTCTTCATTTGATTAGAAGTGGCGCTCACGATTATGTACTTAATTGGAATGGATCTGATGTATATATTCACACTGTTGGGAATGTAAAAGATGATGCAGGATTATCTCTTTGGTGGCATTGCACAGAAAATATCTATATTCCATTTAGACAATTGCTGTTAATAATAAATAGATATGCTATTAATGGCACAAAGGATTTACAATTTGACGTTGCTCATTTATATTATAGAACTCTTGAGGAGGATGATGTTTTAGATACTTTAATTCCTGCATTTGTTAATCCTGGATATTATAATATTTTGAATGATACAAATACACCACAAAGTGAAATGGCATTAAGATATTCAATAGGACAAAGAGGTGGATATAATAAAGTACAATTTCCTGTTGGAACTGGAACAGAAGAATATGGAATATATGGATATATTCCATATGATATTGGAGGGACATGGTTAGATGCAGTAAGAGTAGGAGTTTGTCAAGCAATTTTTCACGGAGATACTGCTATTACAGAAAGTGTTGGGAATAGCGGAAGTGGCATGAGACCTCAAGGAAGCTGGGGATCACAAGATATAGGATTTGCTGCAAGAACATTGTTATTAGACGCTTTGCAATTAACTCCAAATGTAAATGAAAGTGATTATATCATTCAATCTGTTTATGATGATTGGTATCAAAATTATGTTTTTGCTGATAAACGAATAATTCCTTGTAATAAATCCATTGAATTGACAACATTAAGAGAAACAGTAGGCAGTTCTTTCTTGCCAACAGATTCAGAAATATGGTTTTGGGATAATTCAGCATCAACTTGGACATCTGTGAATAAAAATTGGTCAGTTCCTGTTACGTTGGATCAAAATGATATTTTATTATTTGCAGATAAAAGAAGATTTGCCAGATTATTTATTGATTATGAAATATTGTCTACAACAATAGATTTGACAGATTCTGATTTTTCTGTAGGGGATTTATTTGGAGATGGTTATGAATTTTCTTCTTCTATAACAGAAGGATTATATGAAGAATGGTATCCAGAATATCTTAATGATGTATTGACAGGTGGTGGAGTAGGATCAGGGACTACTATTCTTGATTATCCAATGATGAAATTTTGGTTAAGAAATAATTATAATCCTGGTGGTGGACCAAATATAACAGGCAAATACATATTTAGATTAAAACAAACTGGAACCGGATCATTACGAATAAATCTTGCTAAATTTACCAGAAGGCAATTATGGTCAAATATGGGAATTGATGTAGAAAATTCATATGGTTGGACATTTCACGCAGAAAGTGGAACTTATGGGTTAAATTATGATTATGTTCCATTAGAATTATGTTGGGATCAAGGAGATTATATTTACGGTTGTTTACTTGATCAAGTTAACAGAGATTATAGTATATTTGCTCACGGGATTGTATCTCAATATACGACAGGTGATTTACCAGAATTAACTGCTATGTCAATAGAGCAGATAACTGATCCGGAAATGCAATTAGTTGGATTTGTTTATAATCCAGATGATGGGTATGTATATTTTGTGGCAACAGATAGAAAATATCAAAGAAAAACTGCTCAACTTTGGAAAGCTAAATATAGCGGAACAGCTTGGACAATTACTAAATTAACAGATATAGTAGCAGGGGAATGGGATTGTCCAGTTAAATTAATATATGTTGATGGGAAAATATGTGGATTCACTGGTCCACACAAAAATTATTTTTGGGAATGGAGTGATTCCTTTTATCTTCGGTTGCCAGTAGCTAATTTTGGTAATAAAAAGATTAGGGAAATTGCTGATAAAATGTGTGAGATAATGAATCTTACAATGGTTATAGATGAACAAGCAAAGACTATAACCAGGAAAAGAATGGAAGATGACCCAGAAACTAATATAAATTGGGATAAAAAAGTTATTGTTAATATAGAATTTATTAGAGAGTCTGATGCACAGGTAGATGGTGTATCTGTAAATTGGCAGTTAGGTGAATATTCTGGAGTGGAAACTGTTGGAGAAAATACTCTGAGCAGTGAAATATTGACAATTAATAATGAATATGTATTTTTCCCTCAGGTGGCAAGAATTATAGCAGAACAATTGTGGAGGTTTTTTGTACAAAAAAGAAGAGAAATTGAAGGAACAATTATATTTATGTATCAGCATCAATTATTTGATGTAGCAACTATTAATTTAGCAGATGTTCCTATGAGAACATTATATAATGTAGAGAGTACAACTCAATGGTTATTAAAAAATATGACTGTATCTTTCAAAAGAAAAAATATTAGATTTGTTGTTTTAGAGAATAAAGGATAACAAAAATGCCTGATTATCAACTTAATCAATTAGTAGTTGGCGGAGTAGGTAAGCACAGATTCCTGCTTGTTAATGGTCACAACTTAATTGAGAATACATCTTTTGAAGATGATATAGATGGGTGGAATGAAAATAATATAGTTCTCTGTAGTTCTCACGGAACAGGTCAAATATTCTTTTCAGGAGATAATGGAGAAGAATGGGTGGATGTAGATTCAGGTTTTACACCAGCATATATGTGGCCATTAGTTTATTGTGATGGCGGAATAGTTCTTGCTGGAGATTTTGATGATAAAATATATAGATCAACAGATTTTGGATTAACTTGGTCAGTTGTTAAAACTGGTTATTATGTTGTATCATTTAGTTATTTAGGTAATGGTATAGTTTTAGCAGGAACTCAGAAAGGGGGAGCAGCTACAGCAGTTATATTGAGATCTACAGATTGGGGATTGACTTGGACATCTGAAGGAAATCCTGCTGGAGTTAATACAGAAATAATTAGATGTATTATACATTATGGAGCAGGAGTTGTTACTTGTGGAACGCAATCTACTGCTTTTGATTCCAGAATATGTAGATCGACAGATTGGGGAGACACATGGACAGATTTAGGAGATTTGGGGGAAGTAGATGTGTGGTGTATGATAAAATTATCTGGAGATGCTACTGATGCTTTGGCGGGAACTTCTACTGGAGGGGAAGTATATTCTACTTCTGATGCTGGATTAAATTGGACTAATGAAGGACAATTGGGAACAGAAAGTATTATATATTGTTTTGCAGAAGATACAGATACAGATAGAGTGTTTGCTGGTGGTGATGATGGAAATTATTATTATAGTGATGATAGAGGTGATACTTGGTCTGCTGCTCAGAACTTTGATTCTGGTAATCCAAATTTAGGAATAGTAAGATCAATGATATTCCTTGAAAATGGGATATTGTTAGCTGCTGTAGATGAAGGTGCTACTGGGGGAATAATATTTCGTTCTACAGATGATGGAGCAACCTGGGTAGAGTCAACATCAAATGCTTCTGTACAATATTTTAATTTAATTAGTATGGTAGAGAGCACAACTGCCTATTTAACGAGATCATCTGATGCTGATACTCAATTTGGGAATTATTGTTTGAAAATAAAAGATGATTCAACAGTTATTGAAGAATTTGCTTACTTTGTTGTCCATAGAGATTGGGGATCAGGAGATTCTATGGCAGGTAAAAAGTACTGTATTTTATTTTGGGCAAAAGGGGATGCAGTATCTATTGGTTCAGTTAGAATGGATAATAATTCTTCTGATCCAGCAGATAGAAACATGATAAATGAGGATATAGGATTGACTACAGAATGGAAACCATATTTTGTAGTTGGAACTTGTTCTGCGACAGCAGATGGAGATACGATAATTGTTAGGATAGAGCCTTATGACATAACAGGAGATTATACTGATATTGGAACAATGTATATAGATGGCATAGAATTTTATGAAATTTCTTGGGATTTTCAATTAAAACAAGCATCTGTTTTTGATCAAGAATGGGAAAGAGAAGATGCTGCTTCTTATGAGTTGATTGGTGGAGATAGAAAAATATATAGAGATGGTTCTTATTATGCTGCTTTTTTAGATTGGGAATATCTTGAACCATCAGAAGAATTAGTCAAATCAAAAGTGTTTGCTGCTAATAAATTGATATTTGTTCCACATATGGATTATAATTGGGCAGCATTAGTGACTACAAAAGGAAATAATAAAAGAAGTTATTTCTTTAATAGATACATAGGACACAAGGGAGGGTTACAGTTAATGGGTTTACATTTATTAGAACAAGATCCACCAGAAATACCAGCCGGAGCAGGATCAGGAGAAGTAATTGGATCTGGTAGCATAACATTTGAAGATGTAATTGTTGTATAAGGAGTTATCATGGGCAATCAAGATTTACAAATAGGGGATGAATTATCTAATTTGTTGACTAAGGATCAGCAAAATATTTTAAATAATTTACACGAACTTTATCCTCAAGTTCCACAAGGAATGACAGAATTTCAAATAAAAACATTTGTATTTTCTCTTCAAGAATTTCCAACATGGTATGCAATATATTATCAATGTGTTCTTGAATCATTTGGGAGATTCAAAACGATTGTTGGAATTTTAGAAGAGATCCAAGAAACAAAAATTCGTAATAAGATTAAACAATCTGAAATAAAAAGATTGGGAAAGTTATTACAAAAACATGATATTGATAATGATCCAAATCGTTGGAAAATAGAATTGTTAAAACATAAAATAGAATGTAATAATAGAAGAATTGCTATGTCTTTGAAAGGATTGGAGGGGAAATTCCAAGAGTTAAAAGTGTTTGAAGAAGTCAGAGCAATTGCTAAAGAGAAAATGGGAGATGTAAGTCAAGGAGACAATAAAGCGGAAGCAATTAAATGGTATATTAAATTTCTTATTTCTGGTGGACAACTTTATCGAAGTTTGGTAACAGGAGATATGAAGCAATTTAAGCCTTTGATTGATGAATATCTAAAGAATCTTTCTCCAGAAGAAAGAACATTGTATGGAGAAACATTAACTGTTCCATTTCAATTAAAAGGAATGAAGAAAAGTGGCCAATGAGAAGTGGTTTACTTTTGGCGGGGTTGGAGGGGGAGCTAATACAAATGCTATTTATAAATTTGATCTTGCTACTGAAACTTGGTCTACTTCTGGAACTACATTGAGCCAAGCCAAATTTGGTATGGCTACTCCTGAAATGATAGCCACTACAGGAGTTAGACATGTGGGTATTTTTAATGGATCAGGTGCAACTTGGCCAATAGATGAAGCACATACATTTAATACTTCAACAGAAGTTTTAACAGCGAGAGGAACTGATCCAGGAGCAGGCAATAGATTAGCTGGACTTCCAGGTCACGCAGCCGGTAGCAAAGGCTTTATGATTGGAGGGGAAATAACTGGTTCTTTTTGTTCAAATGAAAATTATGAATTCGATATAAATACATTAGCCTGGACTACAAAAACAACTTTATTTCATTGGCATAAATATCACACCATAATGCGTTCTACCAACAATATGTATCATTATTTAGATGGTAGAATGGCAACAGTTGCAAATAATACTGGCAATCCAGATAACAATAATTATAGAGTGGAAGTTAATTCGCAAACTATTTATCGGGCTACAGATGCAGCTACAACTTATATGCATAGAAGATCAATTGAAGGCCCAAGCATAGGAACTGGAGCAGGTGTAAAAGATTATGCTTATGTTTGTGGAGGATATTATTCCGCTGCTGATAAATCTCAAAGAACAGACAAATATAGATTTTCAAATGATACTTGGACAAATCTTGCCAATATGCCGGAGTGGATATATTATGGAGCAATATTTAAAACATTAAATGAATTATATTTATATTATGCTGGAGGATATGCAGCAGCAGGAGCAATGGCAAGTGTAACAAAATATGATATTACTGGAAATTCTTGGTCAACTTTGTCAGCAGGTTCTAATATCCCAGTAACATTATATGCAGCAGGATTTGCAAGTGATTGGTTGACTCCTGCTTGGACGCCGCCATATGTTCCATTATATCAAGTTGTGGCATATAAACAATCTAATGTAGATTATGCTATATATAATGCTACAAATCCAACAGGACTGGATATATATGGAACCTCTTTGTATAAAAATCCTTATTGGAATGCAAGTAAATTATCTGTATATTCCAGAAGCACAGGTACATTTTATATAGCAATGAGAAAAACAACAGATGATCATTTGGTAATTTTAAGAACAGCTGATGCTGGAGATACTTGGGCATTAGAATATGAACTTGTTAGGGATAATGATAATTCTAATTTAGTTTCTATTGACATTTCTGGGAATACTTTGTATGTACTACATTCTACGTCTTCTGCAGATCCTGATCATGGAACATTTTTAGCTAAAATTAATTTAACAACTCATGCTTTAATAAGTGATGTTAAATTAACTACAGTTTCTGGACTAAGTTTGGGTTCTGTAGCAGTTGACAAAGACAATTCATTAAGAATATTGGTTAATTATTCAAATAATTGGAAGTATAGTGAAGATGGTGGTGCTACTTGGTCAGCAGAAGCAACATTCAATACTACAAAGCCCACAGGTGGAGAAGCTTATGATTATGAATTCATATATATAATAACTCATTACAACACTGTTAATAATAGAATAGAATTTATTGGAAGTAATAATGCTACTGGATCAAAAGATACATACCAGTTATATTGGGATTGGACAGCTCATAAATTCATTTATGTTCAGAAAATGAATTGGGGGGCGGCAGATTTGATAGATGCTTGTGTGGATCAAGATTGGGGAAGTATATACATAGCAAGATGTTGGAATTGGCCTACTATGTATTTTACTCGTTATCAATTGAAATATAATACTTGGGCAATTACTTCTATGGGTTATTTTTGGACGCATGGGGATTCAAGTACAGGTTCTCCAAAAATTGCTTGTGCATATACTGTAGATCATAGTGTTGTTTTCGGAATACAATATTTGGATGGCACAACAGATAATTATCCTTTAATATATAATATAGCATTTGATCCTGGAGATGATGGAGAAAATACTTTTGATGATTATGATAATTGGCTTTCTTATTGGAATTCTTATACATTCACTTGTGGAACATCTAAGATAGCATTCACCCATGAGTTTTTGTTTTTTAATATTCAAGATGATAACGGGTTAGCAAATATTCCTCTTGGCCCAGCAACAGTAGTATTTTTTAATTTTATTGATAAATCAACAAGAACTCCACTAATTGGAGCAACGGTTGAATTAAAAGATTCAACTACAGGTGGTTTATATATGACTTTATCAGAGCATCCTCAATATGGAGGATTGTATTATGGTACATTACCAGCAGGATTATCAACTAAAAAATTGGATATTTATGTTAATACTGTTAAAATAACGCAAGTATCTTCTATTGTTTTAGTTCCAAGCGAATATTGGCCAGTTTATAAATCTCAGCATTAAGGAATTAATATGGGAACATTTGATGTAATAAATGGGAATAGCTGGTTAGATGGTGGGAGTTCTCCAAATTTTGTTTTCCCTGAAAATTTAGATACATTTATTCCAGATCATGCTTTAGTTCCTGGAAATCTACCTGTAGATACATATACAGATTTGCCATATCCACAAACTCCAGATGGAGGGACTCCGAATTACAATGATCCTTCAAGTAATCCTAACCCTGCTGGAGTTGCTTTTAATTCTGTAATAACAAGAATAACAAGATCAGGATATGATCATCCAGAGTATCAAGGGGCAAATATACTTAACAGCGAGGTATGTTATTTTAATAAAGATGGTAGTTATTTGTATGGAAAGGATTGGGATACAGATATTGTAGGGGCAAATAAATCTGGAGGTTCATTCTTATTTGATGGAGTAACAGGACAAAGATTGAGAAAAATATGTACAGATAATGCAGCAACAAATGCTGCTTTTACAATGGACAGATTCAGATGGTATAAATTGACTACGGCAAATGGGAATGTTGTTGATCCAAATTTAACATTTGCTTATTTGGAAACTACTGGACTATATATATATAAATTGATTGACGATGCACCTGGTTATCAAGAAGTTACTCATTATTCACCCGCAGGATATACTGATTTTTTTCCAGCAGGTGGAGAAGGAGATTTGAGTAAAGATGGAACATATTGGGTTATAGGAGCTAATAGAACAGCAGATGGGAAAGATGTTTTATTTGCTATCAATCTTAATACAGGAGCAAAAGGGGCAGATAGCAATTTTACCAGAAATTATAGCGATGTAGATTATGCAGTTATATCTGCTTCTGGTGCTTATATAATTGTTGCATGGCATTCTTCTTATGATGGCCCAAATGATACAGCAATAGAAAAAGGTATTGAAGTTTATGATAGAGCAACTTTTACAAGAATAAGAACTGTTACTCCTGGAATAATTCATTTTGCTGTTGTGGCAGGGAATAATAATGAAGATTGGATTGTTTGTCCAAGATCAAATAACCACAATGAAGTATTGTGGAATTATCATCAGTTTTCTCCTAAATTAGGTGATATTATAATGATAAGAGTTGATAGTGATACAACAGAATCCTGGAATAACAAAACTCTTATTGATTATAGAGTAAGATGTTTAATGAAAAAAGGAGTTACTTGGATTAGCACAACTTTTTCGCATTCATCTGGAGATAATAGCGATCAATATTTATATGTATCTACTTGGAAATTTGGATCTGCTGGATGGCAAGTTCCTGAAGATAATCCTGCTGTTAACCATTGGTATCCATTAGTAGGAGAAATAATAGCTGTTCCAATTCTTAATGAGTTGTATAATGCTTGGTTTCATCCTTTTGCTCGTAGAATTTGCCATACAAGACCAAGACAAACATATTATAATGGAGTTAATAAATTAATAGAAAAGAATGCACAGCCGGATTTTACCATAAATAGACAAGGAACTAAAATTGCTTTTGTATCTTGTATGGGACAAAATGCAAGAGATATATTTATGGTTGATCTATCAGCAAATAATCCTTATACTAATTGGAATCCTGGCTCAGATTATTCTGATCCAATAGAATATCCTCAACCTATTGAACCACAAGATGAAACTCCAAGTCAAAGTGGTGATCCTGGAGGCGGAACTGGAGAGGGTGGGGTTAAAATACAACCAAAAGTAACTTTAAAATTATTTAGTAAATCTGAATCTAAATATTTGGATGATAAGAATACTGTTAAACTTACTGTTGGCGGAACAGAAATGATAGCAGAAAATATGAGAGATGGGTTGGGGAATTTTGTTGTAGAAGTATCTACTGGGTCAGGAGCAGGTGAAGTTAATGTAGATGGAGTAGATGATGCTACTTTAACTGATCAAATAGATGTGATAACAGACGATATTTTAGATTGAGGTTGTTATGGCAGTGAAATGGTGTAGACCTTTTTATGATGGTTTGGGGAAGCCTTTATTAGGAGCAACTGTTACATTAAGAGATGAGAATGGAACAATAGTTTATACTTGTACAGAGCTAAAAACTCCTGGATATGTTGGATGTTATTCGGCAGATGTATCAATTAGTAACAATTATTGGATATGGTATCAAGAAGCAGGAAGTAGTGTGGCTATAAAATTGGAAAAATACAGTCCAGTATTTATTCCCTCTGATGATATTCCTGCTATTTCTTAATTACTTCTAAAAATTGAAAAATTTACGTATATTAAAATAGTTAAATTATATTCAATTTGATTTTTTACATTACTTGGTGGCGCAAATGATTTGGATAACCAGATCATCTTCACCAAATTATTTTTTGGTGAGGATAAAGTCAGATAAATTTTATGTAATCCTGAGAATAATAAAGGATCAAGAAAATTCAAGATGGTTTCCTAAAGAAAGATGTTGGGGAATTGGAAACAATTGTTTTAGAATCTTTTTAGATTCTTTGAAAAAAGAACATGTGGAAGATTCAATTATTTTTTCAGCAAGTGTTTATAATGATGCAGAAAAATTGTATTATCGTAATAAGATTTTAACTCAGATAAAGAAAATTTCTAATAAATCTAAAGTTGTTATATCTCAATATAATGATTTAATTCCCACAGAAAATAAATTGCTTCCCTTCCAAACCATTGGAGCTCATTTTTTACAATTAGGGGGAAGAGTTCTATTAGCCGATGTTGTAGGTTTGGGTAAAACTCCACAATCAATCCTCGCAGCAGAAACATTGCTACATCAAAAAAAAGCTCACAACGTCATCATAGTCTGTCCAAATTCTTTAAAAAGAAAATGGAGAGATGATATATATAAATTTCTTGGAAAAAAAAGAAAAGTATATATCATTGAGGGAGATAAAAAAGAAAGAATAAGATTGTATCGCCGTGTTATTATGGAGAAAAATGCTTTTATTATAACACATTATGAAACATCTTATAGAGATTGGGAATTTTATTTATTTCCTCATATGGAAAATATAAATTATAAAGTTGATAGAGTTTTGATATTAGACGAGGCACAATATTGTGTACCTTACTGTACAGAAATAATCACAGATAAAGGAATAATCAATATAGGAGAAATTGTAGAGAATAATTTAGATGTAAAGGTTTTATCATACAATATTGGTAAAAATCTATTAGAATATAAAACTATTGTATCGAAATTTAGAAATGAACTTTATACAGATTTGATAAAGATAAAATATAAATATGGAGAAATTATTTGTACAGCCAATCATAAAATTTATACAAAGAAAGGTTATATAAACGCGAGCAGAATCTCTATCAATTCAGAACTGCGAATTGTGCGGAACAATATTTTTTCGTTACCAAAGCCAACACAGAAAAGCATGTTGTTTAGAACATGGACATATCCTTACAGGAATAAAATCAGGAATAAAGAAGACTGGGAAGAAAAGACCAGATATGAAATTATTGATGGAAATCCAGAATCTAATGAAAAATCTAAAAATAAGAGAAAAAGTGAAAAAGAAATTAAAAGGCAGACCTTTTCCAACAGTTCGTGGAGGAAATGGAAAGATACCAAAGCCACAAATGATTTTATTTCAAGAATTAAAAAAATTTGGATACAATTGGGGATTAGAATATTCTGTAAGAACAATTTCTTTAAAAAATTTAATAAAAAAATTATCAAATTGTTACAAAATAGACATTGCTTGTCCAGAAAGAAAAATTGCAGTAGAAGTAGATGGTTATTCTCACAATACTATAAGAGAAAAACATTTAGATCAGAAAAAGAATTTAATGTTGAATATGTTAGGGTGGAGAGCATTGAGATTCTCAAACAAGAAAATTATAGAGAATATTTCTCAAGTTGCGAAAGAAATTATGTCTATAATTTAGAAATAGAAGATAATAATAATTATTTTGCAAATAATGTACTTATTTCTAATTGCAAGAACAGTACAACTAAAAGATCATTGTTGGCGAAAGATTTGGCAAATAAATGTAAATATGTTTTTGCTTTATCAGCTACATTTATAGAAACATCATTCATGGATATTTTCAATGTAATGTTAATAGTTAATAAGGATGTTTTAGGAGATAGCCCAGGGAAATTTTTTAATAGACATGTTAAAACAGATTTTTTTGGAAGAATAACAGGATATAAAAACACAGGACAAGTCATACAACTGCTTGATCCAGTTAAAATAAGAAGACAAAAAGAAGAAGTATTTGATCAACTTCCTGAAAGATTAGAATCTGCTTATTGGTGTAAACTTACAAGTGTTCAAGAAAAATGTTATAGAGAAGTTCTTAATAATATAGGAAAGAATATACAAGATAAAATAAGACGAAAGAAAGTTACAATAGCAACTATTTTGTCTCAAATTCAATATCTTATACAATGTTGCCTTAGCACAGAGTTGTTGAGATATGAAAAAAATTCTTCTGCTAAGATAGATTTGTTATTGGAACTTATTAGTCAACAATTTTCTAATGATAAAATTGTAATTTTCTGTTTTTATACAGAAATGTTAGAAATACTCAAAAGAGAAATGATTAGGGCAGGATATAAAGAAAAAGAAATTGTAGTTGCACACGGAAACAACGAAGCTAAGAATAAAGCTAAAAGACACGAAATTGTTACAGAATTTAACAATCCTAATGGTAGAATAAAATATTTATTAACATCAAATATTTTAAAAGAGGGTGTGGATTTGGTAGGTTCTAATATATTGATTCATTATGATATCATGTGGAATCCTGCTACAATGGAGCAACGTACTGGAAGAATAGATCGGATTGGTCAACTGAAAGATAAAATAAATATTTTATATCTTATAACAGAAGAAACAATAGAACAGGCTATGTGGGAGAGAATAACTGGAAGAAAAAAGTTGATAAAAGATGTAGTGGATGAGGGATTTAATTCATCAAGAATTAAATTGGTAGAATTGTTAAGTATGTTGGGCATAAAATATGACAATTAAAAAACTGCCAAATGGGGCATTATTTTTAGATTTGAATGGCGTAAAAGGATTGGATGAAAATGGATTAGTAATTAGATGGCCTGATCATTTGAAGAATCCAATTTCTGTTTCTAATGGCAAAACTTTCTTATTATCTACTTCTCCAAAAGAAAAAATTTCTAATATAATTTTTGTAAAAAAACCAATTCGTTCTAAAATAATGAAAAGAAAACAAAAACAAGATTTGATGAAAAAAATATTATCAGAAATGAATTGTAATCAATTGCTTTCTAAAGATTGGAAACCAATTCATATTTTACAATATATTAAATTAAGATGGAGGAAGAAATATGGAAAATTATCATTAGAATTAAATTGGAAAGATAGAGGATATACTGAGAATCCTACTCAAAGAGCAAAATGTTGGGGTTATGCAAAAGGATTGTTGGACAAACTTGAAAAACATGGAATAAAAAACAGAGCTCGTGAATATATAAATTGGTGTTTTGATTCAAGAAAAGAAATGATTCCATCAATGTCCTTAATTAGTTGTAATAATTGGATAGATGAATTTTACTTTTCTAATATTAAATCTATGAATGAAGAAAATAATGGAGACGAAGAAAGATATAAAAAATCATTAAGGAAATTGAAGAATGGAATATTATGACATTAAGCTTGAACGTACATTACTTAGAATAATGTTAACTGATAGCAGCATTACAAAATCCTTGATGGAAAGTCCAGAATTTGGAGAAGCAATTTTTAGTGAAAATAATAACAGAACCATTTACAAATCAATAATATATTATTTTAAATTGCACGGTGATAATCCTCAAGCAGATAGCTTGTTCATAATAAGTAGAAAATTACTGCCTGTTTCTAAATTATATAATAAACATCAACAGGCTGAAAAAATAAAATTATTGATAAACAAATTATTTGATGTTCCAGCAAATAAAAAAGAAATTAATTCTGTTTCTGATATTATAGAAGAATTGACAATATTGAAGAAAGGCCGAACAATACAAAATTCTATAATTGAGGCAGCAGAACAATTGGAAAAAGGGGAAATTAATTTAGCAGAAAAAGCTTTAGTAGAATATAAATTGGATTTTTTAGCAGAATCTGATTTAGTAGATGAAGGAGATTATGTAGAAGATTGGATAGAAAGAGCAAGATTAATTAAATTGAAACAAAGACATCCAGAATTATTTGATGCTATCCCATCTGGTATTGTAGGATATAATCCTTTTAATCCTTATGAAGAAGAGAAAATTAATCTTGATATGTTTATTGATGGAGGATTTTATAATGGAGAACTTCATCTGATTGTTGGAGATTCTGGAGCAGGAAAGTCTTTTGAATTGATGGAATTTGCTTATAGAGCAGCATATATAGGAAAGGAAGTGGGATTTTTTACTATTGAAATGAGTAAGTGGAAACAAGCTACGAGATTGGATTCCAGAATAACTGGGATTCCATATAGAGATTTTAAAATAGCTACTCATTTTAATAAAGAACAATATAAAAAGTGGAAACAGAAAATGGAAGAATTTTCCAAAAAAGGGAGAATACATATTGTTGGATTTCCTAAAGGTTGTACTGTTGTATCTATAGAAGCAAAGGCAAAAGAAATAGAACAAAGGATAGGAAAATCACTGGATATAATCATAGTAGATTATTTAAATGATATTAAACCTACTGGATCATATAATACAGAGAAGGATTGGGGAGCACAGGGTCAAATTTCTTGGGCTTTGAAGCAATTGGCGGGAAGTTGGAATAGAAATAAAGGAATTCCAGTTATTACAGCTAATCAAGGGAAGTCATCTTCTTTATTAGGAAAATTAAAATTAAATTCTAAAGGAATGGTAGATTTCAAAAAAATTATCTGGAATGATGTAGCTTTTTCTCCTTTGCCTCCACAGCATGCTTCTATTATAATTGGATTATTATATTCTACTGTTAATGATAACAAAACAGCTGATATGATAAATCACCAAATTGTTAAAAACAGAGATAACGGAACTTCTCCTGGAGTAGTAACTTTTCCAAATTTTTCAATATGTAGAATTAATAGCGAGATTCAACATAAAAAGGCAATAAGAACTTGGGAGAAAAGAAAACAGATTATTGATGGAGAAGAAAAAGTGGAGGAGATATAATGATAATCAAATTAAGCAATATTGAAGGGATGATATTTGGAGCGGCAATAGGCGATTCAATGGGAGTTCCATTGTCAGGTTATAGCACAGAAGCAGATATTGTGGATAAGTTAGGAGAATATCCAATTATATCATTTAAAACTCCATTCCCATTTTCAAAATTTGGATTTATGACGCCTGGAAGTTGGAGTTACTCTTTTCAAATATTACTTTCTACTTTTACTACAATTATAGAATTTGGGAATATGACAGCAGATAGTATAGAAATATTATTCACAAAGTTTTTAGAAAATATTATAACTGGAAAAGTGAATGATAAACACAGGGGGAATGAAATTCTTTATCAACAATTATTTTTAAAATATATGATGACAGGCAAAGACAATATGTTAAAAGAAAAATTTAATTATAGTGGATCAGATTATAATAGCAATACTCCGCTATTTTTAATGGCTCCAGCAATGTTTTTACAAAATAATTATATTGCTTCTTTATGGGTTAGACAAAAAAATCTTCTTTGTTTAACACATTGTTCATCTGTGGCTCAATTATATTTGATTTATTTTTTGAAACATTTGATTATGACGAAAGATATTAAGTGTGCAATAGAAAATTTTTATCAATTTTTGAAAAAATGGGAAAGTATAAAAAGCTGTTCATCCTTTAAATTGCTTTTTGATGTAATGACAATCATATGTGAAACAAAAACATTTAAAGAAGCAATTATAAGATCAATTAATGATTATCCTGCTATTGCTAATGAAATTGGTTGTTTAACGGGGCTGATAAGTGGTTTAATAAATGGATCGAAAAATATTCCGAATGATTGGTTAAATGGAGTAGAGAATATTGGTTTGCTGAAATCTGTTTCTTCTAATTTGTATAATCTGATGAGGAATTAATGGAATTTGAAAGAAATTATATAGAAAAAACATTTCGGAATAATGGAATGGAAGGAACATTGGTTGGTGAATGGTTAATGATGAAATGCCCTTTTCATGAAGAAAATGTAGCAAGTTTTGGCGTGAATATAACACACGGAGGATTCAATTGTTTTGGCTGTGGAGAAAAAGGAAATTTTCAGCAATTAATAGAAAAATTAAAATTAGTAATAGATGCATCAGATATAATAGATTCTAAAAGCAATCTTGATGTATTAAAAAGAATAAAGGAAAAATCAATTAAAGAATCAAAAGAATTTTTATCTATAAAAAAGATATTTGTTCCTTTTTATAAATCTGTAAATAATTCTTATTCCAAAAGAATTTATCAATATGCTTTGGAGAGAAAAATAAGCAAAAAGGCCATTATGGAATTGAAATTGGGCTATGTCGAATCAGGGAGATTTTTGAATAGATTAATATTTCCTGTATTTGATGTTAAAGGAGAATTATCTTTTTTTGAAGGACGCTCTGTAATATCTGATGGGAAGAACAAATATATTCGATCAAAAGGATCAAAATCAAAAAAAATTTTATATAATATACATAATGTACAAAAAAATAATTATGTTATTTTGGTGGAAGGAGTTATGGACACTGCAGTTCTTCATGGATGGGGATTGCCTTCTGTTTGTTGCTTTGGAGCAGGACTTAGCGAAGAACAGTTATTACAATTAATTACTTTTGATAAAGTTTATATATGCCTTGACAGAGATGAGGCAGGGATGAAAGGAATACAGCAAATAAAAACTTTATTAAAAAAAGAGTGCTTCACAAACTTTTTTTTAATTAAACTTCCGTTAAAAATAGATGTAGCAGATAAAAGAATGGATAAAAGAAGATTTTTAGAAATAAAAAGAAAAGCTAAAAGATTGTTTATAAAAGATTAAAAAATCTTTGTTACTCATTTTTTTTGGGAATTTTGTTGATTACTGTTAGAAAAAACTTTTATTTCACGAAAGAAAGACGTATATTTAGATTGAAAGTAATTACGAACTGATATGAGGTTAACAATGAGTGTTAATTGGAAAGATATTTTAATGTCTTCACAAGGAGATGAAATTACAACTAAACAAATTTATAAAGATTTGCGATATAATGAGGATGGAAGTGATAGGATAAAATGCTTTTATGCTGGTTTGGTGAGGGGAAAACTTAAAAATAAAATTGGAATTGATGAAATAACATCTTTATATGGCGAACGTTTATGGAAGGCTATATTAAAATATAGCAGTAACGAAAGAAATAAAGAGCTTGGAGAAAAACTTCACACTATATTTTCTAATTTCGTTTGGATAGGCATACATAAAGGCTATTTAGATTTAGTGTATGATGTAATCGGTTCTTATAAAAGACAATCTCGAAAAAAGGTTGATTTTAAAAGATCTGTTATTAATTGTGATTCAGTTTTTTTGGATAATTTTTTGTTTGTAGATGATCATGAAATATTTTTGAATTATTTAATTCACATAGAGAGACTAAATCAATTGGGAGTAATTTTAGAAAGGAGGAAATATTGGTATGATGTAATCAAACTTGTTTTAAATGGTTTTAGTTCTAAACAAATCTCTAATTCACTTAGCATCAGTACAACAACAGTTTATTCAATTATTAAAAAGTTAACGGTGTTGTTTAATGCTATAAATGATGCTGAACTCAGTTATTAATGGAGGTATTATGCCAAAATCAAAATATTCTCGCATGTCCTTGGATGATTTGAAAGCATTGTTGAAGAAGCGGCGAGTAAAAAACTTTGAGGGCATGGACAAATCTGACATGATCAGTTTGTTGGAATCAATGGATATAGCAATTGACGAACCAGAGTCCAAATCTGTAGAAGGCAAAAAGAAATCTGAGCCAGAAGAAGATGAAGATCTTGATCTGGAAGAAGATGAAGAGTCAGATCTGGAAGAAGATGAAGATCTTGATCTGGAAGAAGATGAAGAGTCAGATCTGGAAGAAGATGAAGATCTTGATTTGGAAGATGATTCTGATCTGGAAGAAGATGAAGAGCCAGCTCCCAAGAAGA
>DYLM01000159.1 GCA_020722095.1 Chloroherpeton thalassium | reverse complement strand
TGAATTTGAGATAAAGGAGCAAAGTAAGCAACTTGCTACTCAATCGCTATTTAGTTGCGAGTAGTCTGTCGATAATATTGAATCATTATTGTCAATCGTTAACAAGGCAAATATAAATTATTTTTATTAAAATGACTTTATAGAGTACAATTTTTAAATTTTTTGGCAGATGCTATTGAAAAAACACAGTTGACAATAAAATACAAGCTTATTTAATATTATTTTTGTTCCATAAAACGCGTTTTTCACTTAGTGTTGCGTACTTATTCAAAGTGGTGTATATCATCTTTGTGATAACTGGATGAATTTATTATGAGGAAGTTGTTAAATTTTAGCATTTGAAGGATGTTCAAGTTCAACAAATAAAAAAAAGATAGGCAGAAAATTCCTGCCTATCCCTGGAAATTACATAAAAATGTTCAAAATCTTATTTAAGCACCTGGACACATTTCATCCCACCTCCAGTCACTATAATAACAGCCACATTGGTCACAGCTACTGTAGCAACTGCAGCTTCCGTAACAGCAGCATGCTCCTGATAAGCAATTTTCGCCTTCCGGACAAAACGAACACGCATTAGGTCTTGCAGCTAATGCCATATCAAATGAAGATATTAAAAAGACACTACAAAAAAAAGCGACAAGCACAATGGCTGATAAAATATTGTTAATTATTTTTGTTCTTAACATAGATTTTCCTTTCATTGTTAATTATATTAATTATAAATTGTAATTAAATTGTCAATTTCTGACAATAAATAAATTTTATTTTTATAAATTTTAAAAATATCATATTTAAATTTATTTTTATAATATAAAATTATATTTTTATTATTATATTTATTATATATAAAAATAATACCATTTAAAAGTATATATATATTTTCATTATAGATGCAAATATCGTTAATTATATTTCTAGATGCAAAGTCCGGAATACCGGCATCGGCTTTTGTTGAAAGACTTTTTTTTATAAATTTACCAATCAACTGTAATTTAAAACAGTATTTTTCTGTTAAATCAATTAAATATAAGAATGGTTGGTGCTGGCGATTGATACATATATAACGTGAATTATCTGATGAAATGTTCAGGATATTATGGCTAAAAAAAGCCGCTTGTTTATTTGAAAAACTACCTGTTGGTTCATAACCTTTGAAAAATGAATTCAACAATTGTGGCTGATCACTTGATAAGTCATAAATCTCAATCAGGTCTTGTCCGACAAGTGGAACAACAGGGAAAAATAATAAATGTTTCATTATTTGAAAATTTGTAAATAATGCAAGCTCTTTTTGAATTTTATAACTTTTTTGATAGCGATGAGCTTTATCAAATTTTTGAATTCTAAAACCAATATCCCAGACATAAATTTCATCCTCAGTATTGATATGAATTGAGAGTGGGCGAATAAATTCGCCGGGGCCTTGACCCTTCCGACCAATAGTTTCTAAAACTTTTCCTTTCAAAGAACAGGTTATTATATTATTTTCACCATAATCCGCTATATAAATTTTATCATTCGAATTAACCGCCATACTAATAGGTTGAGAAAAAATCGGTTCATCCGGTGCCGGATTCTCTTCATAACCAATATGGCGCACAAGTTTCAGTTCCTGCTGCGGGACTTCATCTAAATTAATGGTTATTTCTTCGGCATGCTCAATTAAACTATCAAAGGGAAAATGTGCCAGTTCCAAACCTGCGTTTGATAGATTTCGGTCGTCAGCTTGTTCTGATTTGGCGGCGACAATTTCACTGTTTAACATATAATTTACTTTAAGCAAGGCTTCCTGAAATTTATCGAATTCAGACAGGTTGTGGTAGAATGCGCGGCTTCGAAGTTCGTTTTTTTCGACCAGAATTACGGATAAATATTCTTTGGTTACGCCAAATTGCTGACATTTTTGGCTGCTGCTATCGGTGATAATTGAAATTTTGGAATGGGCTTGATCACCCAATATTGCCTCGGGTTTGGCCATGGTACAGATCAAAATTTCAACCGGTTGTTTTTCTAAAAACTTTAACTCGCTCAGGATTGGCGTCAGATGGGGCGCAAAATTTTTCCCCGTAAAAATAATTAGGCCAAATTGGGCGTCGGGATTATTAAAGCTTAAGCCACTTTTTTGAAATCGCTCTGCCAGGGATTCGCCACGTACCGGTAATTTTGTCAGGCTATTTGGTGATTTCCAGGTTGGCAGAA
>DYLM01000052.1:5066-15175 GCA_020722095.1 Chloroherpeton thalassium | reverse complement strand
TTGCACGGGAATGACAATTTTGAAATATTTGGGCTTATTAAATAGCCACTTTTCTCGCTTCACTCAGTAAAAGCTCTTACAAATTAATAAGCATTGTTAGGGAATATTGGTGTAAAATCAATTCGAATATTAACATCATTGTGCCGAAAGTTATAGGCACAAGCAAATTATCGTCTAATTTTACTAATTTAGAAATTGCTTCGCTAAATGTTGTGACAAGTGCAGATGCAATTCCAAAATAAAGAAAATAATTGCTTAAATGAAATGCAAATTGGTAGATAAATACAACCAACGATGCTGAAACAAAAAATGCTGTGCTGCCTTCTATGGTCTTTTTCTTGAAGAATGGTGTGCGTCCGAATTTACGTCCAATCAACGCAGATGAAATATCCGAAATTATCATTATCGATAGTGCTACAACTGCAATTAATTTGGGAAAGAGAAATATAGTGAGAGTTGCTGAAATCGCAAGCCACGAAGCACCATTCAATCGAAATTTCTTCTTTTTTATTTCGTGGCGGCGCAAAATTGACGAGAAATATTTGAAGAATAATTTTCCAAAAAACTCAGATTTCTTGCTCAACACATCAATTGATACAGTAATAGTCGTTAAACCGAGCATTATCCAAAATGCGGTTAACCTATCCAAATGAATATATACCAATGCTATGTTCAAGGAAAATAAATGGATTAGTTTTCTTCTTATCTCGTCTGAATAGGAGATGTTTGATTTTGCTTTATCCTTTTTCCTCTTCACACGAGACGATGCTGCTAATGTAATTTCACCAGTTTGATCAATACTATTTTCGGATTTTTCTATATTATTCATACGCTAAGCCATAAATTATGCAACATTAGTCCAACCATTTTTTGCAAATACTGCACTAAAATTAATTGCAAATTAATCAAATTTTACAAAAGAGTTCTTAATTTTGTTTTAACACTAATTAAATTTAGTTGATTTTGTAATTTAGTTTTACCTAAGATATTTCTAAAACATATTAATTTAATAAAATATTAAGGAAATTTTTTGGTTTAATAATTTGTAATTTTAATATAATTTTAATATAATTTTAATATAATTTTAATATAATTTTAAAAATATTAGGTATGATTTTTGATAATTTAAGAAAAAAAGCAAAATATGAATATACTAACTGCTACAGCAGAACTAACTCCGATTGCCCAAGCAGGTGGATTGGGAGATGTTGCTGCATTTCTACCACGTGAATTTGAGAAACTGGGACATAATTCCATAATTGTATTACCTAAATACCGCTCAATTGATATTAACAAATGGGGCTTTAAGAATACTCATAAAACTATTATCGTCCAGATGGGCTATTGGAACGAGTATGCACTACTATGGGAAGGCACTTTACCCAATAGCAATGTTAAGGTTTACTTGGTGGAACATAATGGCTACTTTGACCGTGCAGGCATTTATGGCGACCCAATTGAATTTGGTGACAATGACCGCAGATTTATTTTCTTTAGCAAGGCAATATTCGAAGTTTGTAAAGCACTTGGATTCAAGCCCGATATTATCCACGCTCACGATTTCCATACTGCATTTACAATGGCTTTCCTCAAAGAGTTTTACCGCTCCGACCCAATGTTCAGCAATACGGCAGGCGTTTATACAATTCACAATTTGGCATACCAAGGCAAATTCAATCCTGATACTGCTTTATTGTATTCGGGCATTCCGCTCTCGAAGTTTCAGCCATATTCACCTTATGAATATTATGGAATGGTGAATGCTATGAAAGTTGGAATTATGATGGCTGATAAAATTACAACGGTAAGCCCAACTTATGCACAAGAAATTCGTTGGAGTTATTTTGGCGAAGGTTTAGATGGTGTGATTAATTCCCGTGCTGCAGATTTTATTGGTATTTTAAATGGCATTGATTACGATGAGTGGAACCCCGCTACGGATAAATATATTTCTTATAATTACAATTTTGGTGAGTTCCAAATAAAATCGCAAAATAAATATAAATTACTCCGTGATTATGGATTGGACGAGGGCGATAATTTGGATTTGCCACTGATTTCAATGGTTACTCGCCTTACCGACCAAAAGGGAGTGGATTTGGTGATGGCAAGGTTAGAGGAATTGCTATCTCATCAAAATTTCCGTTTCTTCTTGCTTGGCTCGGGTAATTACAATTACGAGAACTTTTTCCGTTATCTTAGCCAACGCTTTCCTAAAAATGCGTTGAATTATATTGGTTATAATGCTGCTCTTTCCCACCAAGTGATCGCTGCAAGTGATTTCTTTTTGATGCCATCGCGGTTCGAACCTTGTGGGCTAACTCAAATGTATTCATTGCGTTATGGCACAATTCCAATTGCTCGTCAAACTGGTGGAATTGCCGATAGTGTTTTTGAATACGATTATAATTATCAATCAGGCAATGGCTTTACTTTCTGGCAATATAATGCCGATGATATGGCTTATGCAATATCACGCGCACTTAGTATTTACAATAATCAACCTCATTGGAATAAAATTCGCGAAAATGCAATGAGCCATAATTTAGCGGCAAGCACCACAGCCTCCAAATATTTAGAAGTATATAATTGGGCAAAAGAGAAAATATAAGAATTTCACCTACGAATGAATTCGTGGGCTATGGAAAACTCCCAACACACAAAGCCTAAAACCTAACATCCAATTTGTATTATTAGAATTTACATTTTGTAAAAAGTTTTTGTAATTTTGTTAAATATTATAGGTGAATTATGAAGAAGTTAACGGTTTATCGTGATGTGCCGCACTTTAGAAGTGTGGCTCATCTAAAAGTACCTACCGTTAAGGATTTTTCTCTTCCAGTTGGGTAAAAACCGCATCGGTTGGAGCAAAAAGAATACTTTGATGTTGCATCCGAGCAGTCGGAAAAGACAAACGGAGGTAGTGTTAAATAAAATCTGTCTATTAATTTAACTTTGATTATGTGATAGTTCAATTATTCAAAATTAATGATTTTTTTGAGAGATTATTTTTGTATTATATGATGAATTGTTCTTTTTGAAGTTATTTATAAATAAATTTGGGTTTGCCATTTACGCAAATAATCTGCTTTGGTTCGGGTGGAACAGAACAATCTGATGCTAATTTCCATTTGTGATTACATATACTATCTTGCTCGGTATAAAAACGAACTTTTTCCAAAAAGGCAGAAGTATCTATTTTAGTTGAATATGCGATAAAACCTCTTGGCCCGCCACAAGATTTTACACCAAAAGTTGTAAACTTCCATTCGGAAGTATCTTGGCATTCAAATTTTCCAGCCAAATCTTCAATTTCATCAAGTAGTTTTTCCAAAAAGTTAAGATCAATTTCTTTAGAAGAATCATCTGTAATACCAGTAATCTGGCTACTTTGAGTACAGCCAATAACAATAAGTGCCGCAATTATAATAAAGAAATTTAATTTTTTTTTGTCAATTATCTTTTTTTTACAAAATTAAACAAAAAGAAGGCGTGATTAACTTTTTCAAAATTATCTTAATCTAAATATGCACATTACAAATAAAAATTAACAAATAGTTTAAGGTGGATAATTCCTTCATTTACATTAAAAATAATTTGAACTAATTAATCATTTATTGAGACCTAAATTATTAAAAGCTTGTCATAATCGTGTTATTTTGAACAATGAGACATTTTTTTTTGTAATTTGCATTATTAATTTTACAAAAATTACATTTTTTATTAATTAACAAATCTCAAGGATTATGTTCAAATATCTCAACCATTTAGTAATTAGCAAATTTGTGATGGCAGCAACTGGAGCATTCATTGTGCTTTTCATTACAGGTCACGCTATCGGCAATTTGCAGATTTTCTTGGGGAAGGACGCCTTAAATACTTATGCGGCTTTCCTTCAAAGTTTGGGTGAAATACTTTGGGCTGAACGTATTGTGTTAGGTTTAGCATTCGTGCTTCATATTATAACTTCAATTTATCTCAAGTTATACAATAATAAAGTTCGTCCCACTAAGTATGCAGTAACCAAATATATCAAAGCAAGATTTAGTTCTCGCACAATGATTTGGACTGGGATTATGATCGGTTCTTTCTTGGTATTCCATATTTTGCACTTCACTTCAAGGGACATTGATCCTAAGTACAAAGAAATGCACGAAGTATATCAAGACGAACACGCATCATATTTCGGTTTTGACGAGACAGTAATGCAGGCAACAAATGCAAATGACTTTGGCATTGGAATGCATCCAATAATCAAACAAAGACACGACACTTATGCAATGGTAGTAGATGGATTCCAAAATATTTGGATATCATTATTCTATATTCTTGCCGTAATTTTATTGGGCTTCCACTTATCGCATGCAATACAAAGTATGTTTCAAACTCTTGGCATCAATGGGCCGAGATTTACTCCATTGATGATTAAAATAAGCAATGCTTATGGAATTTTTATTGCTTTAGCTTTTGCAATTGTTCCTTTATCAGTTTTATTAGGATTTATAGGAAGAGGCTTATAATGATTTTAGATTCAAAAGTTCCATCAGGACCATTAGAGAAAAAATGGTCGCAGTTTAAAGCAGATATGAAACCTGTAAACCCTGCAAATAAACGAAAATTCAAAGTATTAGTAGTTGGGACAGGACTGGCAGGCGGTGCGGCTGCAGCCACATTAGCTGAATTGGGCTATAATGTTGAAGCTTTCACTTATCACGATTCACCACGAAGAGCTCACTCAATTGCTGCTCAAGGTGGAATAAATGCAGCAAAAAATTATCAAAACGATGGCGATAGCATTTGGAGATTATTCTACGATACTATCAAAGGTGGAGATTTCCGCTCACGCGAGGCAAATGTGTATCGTTTGGCAGAAGTGAGTGCAAATATTATCGACCAAAGCACAGCAATGGGCGTACCTTTTGCTCGTGAATATGGTGGATATTTATCCAATCGTTCATTTGGTGGGGCATTAGTTTCTCGTACATTTTATGCTCGTGGACAAACGGGACAACAATTGCTTTTAGGTGTATATGCTGCTCTAAGTCGTCAGATTGAAGCAAAAAAAGTGAAAATGCACAATCGCAAGGAAATGATGGATGTTGTAGTTGTTGATGGAAGAGCAGTTGGTATAGTTGTTCGCGATTTATTAACAAATAAATTAGAATCACATTATGGAGATGCTGTAATATTGGCAACTGGTGGCTATGCAAGCGTATTCTATTTATCAACAAACGCATTATATTGCAATGTAACTGCAAGTTATCGTGCTTACAAACGCGGTGCTGCTTTTGCAAATCCTTGTTATACTCAAATCCACCCAACTTGTATTCCTCAAAGTGGCGACCATCAAAGTAAATTAACTTTAATGAGTGAATCATTGAGAAATGACGGTAGAATTTGGGTGCCAAAGAAAGCTGGGGACAAACGAAATCCAGCAGATATTCCCGAAGAAGAAAGAGATTATTACTTAGAAAGAATGTATCCATCTTATGGTAACTTATCACCTCGTGATATTTCCTCGCGTGCTGCTAAACGTGTATGCGACGAAGGACGCGGAGTGAATGCCACAGGCAAAGCAGTTTATCTTGATTTTTCTGATGCAATCAATCGCTTGGGTCAAAAAGTAATTGCTGATAGATACGGCAATTTATTTGATATGTACGAAAATATCATTGGCGTAAATCCTTACAAAAATCCAATGATGATTTATCCTGCAGCTCATTATGCAATGGGTGGTTTGTGGGTTGATTATAATTTGATGAGCAGTATTCCTGGTTTATTTGTACTTGGCGAAGCTAATTTCTCCGACCACGGAGCAAACCGATTGGGTGCAAGTGCTTTGATGCAAGGTTTAGCAGACGGATATTTTGTTATACCAAACACAATTAACGCATATTTCGGCAAAGGAAAACCACAAACAATTCCAACTGACCATCCTGAATTCAAAAAAGTGGAAGTAGAAGTGCAAGAACGCATAACGAAGCTATTGAATGTAAACGGAAAACAATCACCAACTCAATTACACAAGAAATTGGGTGCGATAATGTGGGAATATGTTGGTATGGCTCGTAACCGTGAAGGTTTAAAGAAAGCTATTGGTTTGATTCAAGAATTAAGAGAAGAATTCTGGCACGATTTAAAGATAGTAGGACCAGATTCATACTTAAATCCAGTAATAGAAAAAGCATCACGCGTAGCCGACTTTATGGAATTTGCAGAAATATTGGCTTACGATGCACTAATGAGAGAAGAATCTTGCGGAGCTCACTTCCGTGAAGAATATCAAACAGAAGAAGGCGAAGCTAAACGTAACGATAAAGATTATTCTTATGTTGCTGCTTGGGAATTCCAAGGAGTTGGCAAAGAACCAATATTACATAAAGAAGACTTGAAATTTGAATTTGTTCACTTAGGCGAAAGGAGCTACAAATGAGAATTAATTTGCACGTTTGGAGACAACCAAACACAGAAGCTAAAGGTCATATACAATTATATACATTGGACGATGTTAGTCCAGATATGTCGTTCTTGGAAATGCTCGACGTCCTTAATGAACAATTAATTCAAAAAGGCGATGATCCAGTAGCATTCGAATCAGATTGCCGCGAAGGTATTTGCGGAACTTGTGGAATGGTAATTGACGGCATCCCACACGGCAAGCAATCAGGTGCGACAGTATGCCAATTACACATGCGTAAATTCAAAGATGGCGATGATATCTATGTAGAACCTTATCGTCATACAGTATTCCCCGTAATCAAAGATTTGTTTGTAGATAGATCTGCTTATGATAGAATTATCCAAGCGGGTGGTTATGTTTCAGCAAATGTTGGTTCAGCCCCCGATGCTAATGCAAATCCTATTCCTAAGGGAATAGCTGATTTGGCGATGGATGCTGCACAATGTATTGGCTGCGGTGCTTGCGCTGCTGCTTGTCCTAATGGTTCGGCAATGCTATTTGTCGCTGCAAAAGTTAGCCATTTCAATTTATTACCACAAGGACAACCCGAAAAAGCAACGCGTGCTCGTGCAATGGTAAAAAGAATGGAAGACGAAGGATTTGGTGGATGTTCCAATTATTACGAATGCGAAGCCGCTTGTCCAAAGAATATTTCAGTTCGCTTTATTGCTAAATTGAATCGTGATTATTTATATGCTGCTTTCAAAGAAGGCGTATAAGAATAATCAAATGAATATATATGTAGCTGTCTCATATCTCTTCAACCCCACGCTTAAGCGTGGGGGTGAAGTTTTTTTTCCAATTATCTACATAGCCAGAGCAAGTTCTACCCCTACAGATTTTCCTTTCTTCGTTTAATTCAAATTATTCTTCAAATTTTGTGTTTTTGCAACATAAATTTTACTTTTTCGTAAATAAATTTATGTATTTTTAAATTGGGTTAAAATGAAAAAATTTTCCTTCCTTGTAGTATTATTTGCTGCAATTTCAGTATACGCTCAGCAGCCAAGCTTTATGACATATTATCAAATGTCACCTTTTATGCAGGCATCTTCTGGAGCATTCAAATATGGTTTGTATGGATTCGACAATCCTGCTCTCACTTCTTACATTAATAGCGGCGACTTTATGTTTGCTATGCAAGATAAAGAAGTGAATGGCTATAATCCTTGGGGCGTGTTTACGGGCGCACCTTATGGTGGTTTTAGTATGATTGGATCGGGCGATACGAACCATTCTATTATTGATTATCGTTATAGTGTTGCTTTTGGGACAACTAAAACCGCATTTGGTGTTTCCTATGGCTTTGTTGGTGGTGATAAATCATATTTCAAACGCAGCAATACAGTATCTGCTGGAACTTTACTTCGTCCAGTTGAATATTTATCTGTTGGCGGATTTGTTACATATTCCATTGATAAAGAAGATTACGAAGGTGTTGTAGATGTTGCAGTTCGCCCATTTGGCGATAGATATCCGTTAGCATTATTTGCCGATGCTTCGCTTATGAACGAACAAAAAATTGATGATGCTCTTTGGTCGGCTGGTATTAGTTGGGAAGTTGTTGATGGTGTTCGTCTTAATGGACGATATTTCTCCAATAAGTCAGCTTCGGTTGGTCTGGATATTAGTTTTGGAATGTATGGGGTTGGCGTTAATTCAATGTTAAATTCATCTCAAAAATACCAAAGTAGCGTGATTTCCTACCGTGCAGGTGCATTGGATAGAACAATTTTTGGTGGCGGATTTAGTTTGCCACAAAAGTTTTTCTATGAATTAGATTTGAGCGGGGCAATTAGCTATCAGAGAGGATTTTTCTCAAGTAATACTCGTACATTGTGGAGCATCATTACAAAAATTCAGGAATTAACTAAAAATAAGCAAATTGATGGTTTAGTAATTAACTTTACTAATTCTGCTGCTTCTCGCGAAATGCTTTGGGAAATTAGAAAGGAACTCGAAAATTTCAAAAAGGCAGGTAAAGAAATCGTAATGTTTATTGATAGAACAGGAATGGACGGAATGCACTTTGCGTCAGTTGCTGATAAAATTATAATCGATCCATTGGGAATGGTATCGATGGAAGGTTATATTTTGGGCAGAAGTTTCTACAAAAATATGTTAGATAAAGCACATATTGGTTACGAAGAAATTAGATTATTCAAGTATAAATCTGCTGCCGAAGGTTTTGCTCGCGATAAGATGAGTGATGCCGATAGAGAGCAACGACAAGCATTGGTTGATGATTGGTATCAAATTGCCAAAGATGATATTACTCGTTCAAGAAATATTACTTCATCTGAATTTGAAAATTTAGTTAATACTTCATTTATTCATAATCCTAAAAAGTTGTTAGAAGTTAAATTAGTTGATGCAGAAGGTCGCTGGGATAATAAAGATAGTGTGCTGAATAAATTATATCCAAAAGTTAAGATGCTCTCCGCATTGCCAACATTTGAGCAACCGCAACCATTTGATAATCAATGGGCATACGAGCCAAAACAAATTGCCATTATTTATGCTTTGGGCGAGTGCGCAATGGACGGCGGGATTAATGCTCGTAAATTGGTAAATGATATAAGATATGCAATGACTAATAAAAATATTGCTGCTGTTGTTCTGCGGGTGGATTCGCCTGGCGGTGATGCAATGGCAAGCGATTATATTGCTGAAGTTATGAGAGAATTCAAAGGCAAAAAGCCAATTATTGTTTCGCAAGGTGCAGTTGCTGCTTCGGGTGGCTATTGGCTTTCGATGTATGCCGATACAATCGTAGCCGCACCAATGACAATCACAGGCTCGATTGGCGTTATTGCAAGTTGGATTTATGATAAAGGTTTACAAGATACATTAGGCATCCACACAGATATTGTGAAAGTTGGTAAATTTGCTGATTTGGGGTATCCTTTCCAATTGCCATTAATCGGACTTGGGTTGCCCTTGCGTAATTTAACTACCGAAGAAAGAGGATTGTTTGATTCTTATATCCAAGATTCTTACGATATGTTTGTTAGCAAAGTGGCAGATGGGCGAAAAATGCCAAAAGATAAAGTTAATGAAGTTGCCCAAGGACGAGTTTGGAGTGGAATTGACGGCAAGGAAAAGGGTTTGGTGGATGTGCTGGGTGGATTGAATGATGCTGTTAAAATTGCTTTAGAAAAGGCAGGTATTGGCAAAGATGATAATTACAAAATTATTGAATTGCCAAAACCACAATTCAAGTTTGATCCATCACTTTTGAGTTTGCTGGGAATTAAGAGCGAGAGCATTGCCAAATACTTTGGAATAACTCCTTATAAAGATGTGAATCAAGCAATACTTGAGTCATTGAAATTCAGATTAGAAAACAACGGTAAATTGCTTCATATAATTCCAGTGGAATATTATGATTCCGTTGTTTTTGAATAGAATATATTGAAATACATTTTAACAACCTTCCGAAGGTTCCCAAACCTTCGGAAGGTTTTTTGTTTCATTGTCATTCCTGTGCAAACGGGAATCCATTTTTCCACGAATAAATTTGTGGGCTATGGGTTCCTACTTTCGTGGGAATGACAGCAAGGCTGACTTATGCGACAGCCTCATCTGTTTCAGAACCTTCCGAAGGTTCCCAAACCTTCGGAAGGTTTTTTGTTTCATTGTCATTCCT
>DYLM01000052.1:0-4966 GCA_020722095.1 Chloroherpeton thalassium | reverse complement strand
TCCTACTTTCGTGGGAATGACAGCAAGGCTGACTTATGCGACAGCCTCATCTGTTATTTTCCCAATGCCCAAATTAATGATTTTGGCATAATATTTGTTGATTCTAATCTATAAATTTAGAGGAAAATATGACACTCGTTAAAAGAAATGTAGAAGTAATCAATCCACATATATCCACAAGTTCCACAATGTTCTTAATCAGAGTGGAAGGGAATTCGATGATTGAGGCTGATATTAATCACGGCGATTACTTGTTAGTAGACCGCAACTTTCAAAATGTAAATGGTGCAATTGTGATTGCTGAATTGAATGGTGCTTGGACAGTTAAGCGTTTTTATTATAATGATTTAGGCGAGATAGTGTTAGTTCCCGAAAATCCAACTTTCCCAATTATTAAAGTATCGGAAACAGATACCTTTAAAGTAATTGGAAAAGTTGTAAATTCATTTAAATCATTTAATTAGTCATTTTCTTTCGTCTCAATTCGAAGAAAATACCTAAAATTAATAAAACTGACATTAGCACATTTGTAGTTAAACTTAAGTTTTTGCCCATAACAAATGTATCGTCTTCGAACTTAAGCACAAGTTTATGAGTGCCTTTGGGCACGATGACCCCGCGAAGCAAGTAATTTATTTGATGAACATCAATTTTCTTACCGTCTAAATAAGCATACCAATCGGGATAATAAACTTCGGAAATAACTAAAAGGTTGTTTCCACTTGCTTTTACGTCCAATCTAATCTCCTCGTTTTTATACGAAGTAACTTTTGCATAAGAACTCGAATCGGGAATCTCGCAATTCAAACTACTTTCATTATGATAATATGCAACTTTGCGAGGGTCGAAGTCTCCATTTTTAAGATGATTGAGTATGTTAGAGGGTGTTGATTTTTCAGCACTTTCCACAAAAAAAGCACGTGGCAAATAAGATTGATTCAAATAAACTCGTGTTCCTGTTCGTGAGGATTGATATGCAGGAGGCATTCCCAAATCTTCTTTTGCTAAAATATATTTTACATTCAATAAATTCCACATAAATGGGCTTGTTACATTGCTGGTGCTGCCGCCAGATGTTGCATCAAGCATATCTTGATAAACACGTAATTTTGCTGCGTGATAGCCATTTACATTTTGAAGCAAATAGTGAGCGGCAACGTTTGGCGATTGAGAAGCAAAATCAGCCACACGATATGTGCTTTTGTCCTGCTTAACAAAGTCGATTGCATCATCGGGGGCAAATACTACTTTTGATAATTTCTCTTCGGCAACTTCCATTGGGCGATATCCAACTCGCCATAAATCAAATACTACAAGCACAAAAAGTGCAATCATAAATGTAGATAAATTTACTTTGCGATTGACAAAGAAGAATGATAAAAGAGATATAATCACAAGCAAGAAAGCATTGATAAACCAATCAGTTATCATATTATTATAAACAAATTCCCTGAACTGCTCGGGCAATCTGAAACTTGCACTCGAAGCAATCGAATCGATATAGGAACTCTTGAATGCCGCAGAATAAATTATTGCCAAGAACAAAAATCCAACAGAAGAATAAATCATATTCATTGTTAATTTTCGTGCTTTTTCGGGTTCGTCTTTGGCAAGTGTAATCAAACTGGAAACGCCATAACCTGCTAATATTGGAAAAGCAAAATTTACCAATGCAAGCACCATCGATGGAGCACGAAACTTATTGAAGAACGGCATATTATAATAGAAAATATCGTAAATAAATGGCAATGTATAACCAAAAGAAAGCAATAATGCAAATACCGATAAAAATGCTAAAAACTGCACAAATAAATCTTTGCGATTATAAATAAATCCGACAACAGCAAACATAAATACAAATATTCCCATATATGGAGCGGCATCTTCGAATGGCTTTTGTCCCCAATAAGTTGGAATTATTGCTTCTTTGTTGCCGGTTTCGGGACCAGTATATTTTACTTTGCCGAAACCATAATAATTTGGAACAAGGAAAGTGAAAGTTTCGCCTGGGGAGAATGACCATTGAGTAGCATAGTTGTAATCGTGTCCGCCGTCTTTGGTTTGCTTCTCGCCTTGAGTTTGTTGCATTAACGGAGCAGAACCGCGAGTGGAATATGGAGTATATTCACGCACGGATAAATACCTATCCGAAGACAATAAGAAAGATAACCCAAATGCAACTACCAAAACAATAGATGGAATTAAGAATGAATTCCAAGTTTGCTTTTTAATTGCTGCACCAATTAAATTATACAATAAATATAATCCGAATGCAATTCCGCCATAAAATATCATTTGAACGTGCGTTGCTTCCAGCATAATGTGGATTGCAACAACCAAAAGTACAGAATATAAAAGCGAAAATCGTGTCTTAAGTTTTTCTAAAAATAAAAACACCCAAGGATACATCGAGAAAACTACGGGCTTGGTATTGTGTCCGATCATTATCCAAATAACAATGCCTGTTGAAAATACTGCTGCAAGTGTTGTGAAAAATGCAACCATTTTATTCTGCTTTTTCTCGAGCATAAGCAAGAAAATACCAATACCATAAATTACATAGTGCAAAGCAACTCGTGCCTCATCTGTGCCGAAAATGCTACTGAAATATTCGATTGATTTAAAATAAGTTAAGCTAATAAAATCCCAAATTCTGTCGCCGTGGGCAACAAACCCAGCAAACGAGGGCATTCCACTAAAAATATACGGCACCCACTGCGGAAAAATCCCGCTGTTCTTTGCTTCTTCCAAATACTTTTTGAAACTTTCGGAAGCAATAGTATCCGATGCGTTAAATCCATTGCCAAATATTCCTGGTCCGAAGAATGCAAACACCAGAATTAATATCAAAGCAAAGTAAAAATAGTTGTTTTGAAAAATTTTGGGAATGTTTAAGTCAAGCGGTTTTGAGTAATTGCTCTTGGCTTGCTTGATGTCGATTCCCTTTTTAGGTTTTTGATTTGCCATAATTGCCTATGAAATTTTTTATTATTTTTAATTAATATAATTATTCAAAATTAATAATATTCAAATGATAATCAAACAAACATCAAATAAATATAGTTATGATAATTATTAATTAATTTGCTTGCAAATTCCTAATATTTTGTTGAAAATTAATAATTTGCAATAATTAAAAATACAAAAACGAACAAAATATGCAAGAAGTATATAATGCAACTGTAACTGGCAAGATTTTACTAACCCAAGAACTGATGATTTTAAGATTACGCTCCGATGAACCAAGGAACGAATTCAAAGCAGGACAATTCACTCAAATTGGATTGCTTGCGGGCGAACCAAGATCTGCCCATTCCACAGTGCCAATTGAAGAATTAGCAGACGACTTTTTGATTAAGCGTCCTTACTCGATAGCATCTGCCAAAACAGAAACCCGCGATTTCGAATTTTACATTTCGCACGTAAAATCGGGACAATTAACTCCAAGATTATTCAGTTTGCAACAAGGCAATAGAATGTGGATTGATGATAACATTCTGGGAATTTTCTCGCTTAATGACGTGCCCCAAAACACTAACATCGTGATGATTGCCACTGGCACTGGACTTGCTCCTTACATTAGTTTCTTGCGTTCGCATATTGCTGACCATCCCGAAATTAAAATGGCTGTTATTCACGGTGCGGCAAATCCTTGGGACTTGGGATATTATAGTGAACTTACTTTATTACAAAAATTATTTAAGAATTTCCACTATTTCCCAACTTTGTTAAAAGCAGATGATTCTTGGACTGGCTTATGTGGGTACATAGAAGAACATTTGAAATCGGGTTTATTGGAAGAACACGGAATAGAAAATAATCCCAATAAAACACATTATTTCCTTTGTGGAAATCCTAAAATGGTAGAAAGTGTCTCTTCGTTCTTGTTCGAAAAGAATTACACTAAACATACAAAAAAATCTGCGGGTGCTTTGCACATCGAAGAATATTAGAATATTAAATTAATTAATTGTAATAATTGCCTGTGATAAAGAATGAACAATTTGCATAAAAAGAGTTTTCTGTTTTTTTCTATATTGTTTTTGATTTCAATTATGAATAGTTGCATAATTGTAAAGAAAAAAGTAGTGGAAGAAGAGAAAATTGTCAATGTGGATTTAATACAAAAGCCCGAAATCTTGATGAACGAAGAAGTAGTTCGTTCTGCTAAAGGAGATATGATAAGTATGATACCTCGCGGTTGGTTTTTTGTTGATTTGGGCGCCGATACTCCACCAGATGTATTTCTTGTTGCGACTAATCCAGAGTATTCTCTAACTTTGGTTTTTAGTTCTATTCCGCAAAATACAATTACTTCTGATATTTATAAAGCCCAAAAAAGTATTGGACTGGCAAATTACTTGTTTGATAAAAAGCAAATGAAATCTGCGGGCTCGCTAATCAAAAATAAGACTATCACCAATTTCAAATCGGGTAATTTGGAGTTTGCAGTTTATAAATACCGCACCAAACAACAGCCGATGAATGCGATGAATGCGGTATTTAGCTCATCGGCAGATATGATTTACGAAGTTAGTTTGATTCCGATGAATTTGACGGGACTAACAATGCCCAGCGAATTTGAAATGGAAAAAATATTCACGTCAGTATTATCCACAATCAGATACTAAAACCAAAAAAATGGATTGATTTCTCCTTATTTGGAGAATAAAAAATGCGGCTGTTTCATATCTCTTCAACCCCACGCTTAAGCGTGGGGTTGTAGCCTTTTTCCAATTATCTACATAGAGGCTTCTCATAAGTCCATAATATTTCAAAATTGTCATTCCCGTGCAAACGGGAATTTAGAACCTCCCCCTTGCCCCCTCGCAGAAGGGGATTTTTATTACATCCCAAGCAATTCATCCTTCCTGATGTTTCCACACCTTCGGAATGTTCAACACAACATCACGTGGCTGTCTCATAAGTTGATGATTTGAAAATTATTAAATAAAACATTTTAAAA
>DYLM01000004.1:35117-60874 GCA_020722095.1 Chloroherpeton thalassium | reverse complement strand
AAGAGAATTTAAACAATTTCAACCTTCCGAAAGTTTTAAACTATCGGAAGGTGCTTGTTTTATTTTTTTATTTTGAGGTTTTCTGGTAAGTCCAAAATATTTCAAAATTGTCATTTCCGTGCAAACGGGGGGCCACTGCCAGAACTGATTTATGGATTCCCACTTATGTGGTAATGACAGCACGTCTGACTTATGAGACAGCCTCATTTTTGTTTTACTCTAAATATCATTCTAATATTTTCTCTATTTGATTTTCCAACCAAATTTTGTATTCTTCATTAGATATTTTTTCAATTAAATCGTTTGCAAAGGCTTTCAACAGCAATTTTTGGCTGTTTTCTTTATCAATTCCACGACTCATTAAATAAAATATCTCTTCTTCTTGCAAGAAACCAGAAGTTGCTCCGTGCGAACATTTCACATCGTCAGCATAAATCTCTAAAGCGGGCTTTGTGAAAATTCGGGCATCTTGGGATATTAAGATATTTCTATTTGTTTGATATGCGTCAGTTTTTTGTGCATCTTTTTTAACATAAATTTTCCCATCAAATATTCCCCTTCCCTCGTCTGCAATTATTCCTTTGTAAAATTGATTGCTAAATGAATTTGGTGCATTGTGATTCATCAAAATATGATTGTCAGCAACGTTGTTTTCGCTTACATAATAAAAGCCATTTGCAATTACTTCGGCATTGCTTCCATTAATATCCACTTGAATATTATTTCTGACAAATTTTCCTTTCAATGATATATTATTGATAGTCAAATGTGCATTATCATTAATTATTATCTTGAAATTATTGATAATTTGAGAGTCCTTATTGTTTGAAAGAATATTGATTTTCAAGTGAGAATTTGGCGATTGAATAATTGTAAAGATATTATTTTGAATTGTATTATCATTTCCGATAAAATTTAAGAAAATCTCGGCATTAGCGGATTCCTCGAGGACGAAGTTATTTTGTAGATTTATCAATTCCAAATTGGCAGCATCGGAAATATAATCTAATCGAACAATTTGTTTCTCATTTTTGTGATTAAATACAAATTGATTGGCAATATTTTCAATAGATTTATTCAACAAATAAAAAATATCCTTTGCAAAAAAGCACTCGTCTATTTTGTTTTCTATTAATTGATTTTCAAATTGCTGGTTCTTTAATTGCTGGCAAAATCCATTTTCAAATTTGTAATGTTCTGCATTCGGTTCAACAAATACATCTGAAATTGATAATGGCTGATTTCTGTCCGAGTTATGGGTAGCAATCGAATAATCGTAGATATTTCTGGGCAAAGGAGTATTTTTCCACAATTCAGTCTTGAAATTGGGCAAACCCAAACTTTCGGCTTGTTGCAATTTTTCAGAATTTATCTTGAAATTATGATTCTGTTCTTTTAATGATTCTATAAATTTCATTTTGCTCACTTCTACTAATTTTCGGGGTTAATTATCCAATCATAACCTTTTTCTTCAAGCTCTAATGCTAATTCTTTGCCACCTGTTTTGATGATTTTACCATTATATAAAATATGAACAAAATCGGGCACAATGTAATTGAGTAATCTTTGATAATGAGTAATGACTATGTAAGCATTGTTTTCATTTCTTAAAGCATTCACTCCATCGGCAACAATTTTGAGTGCATCAATATCTAATCCCGAATCAGTCTCGTCCAAAATTGCTAATTTTGGTTCAAGAACAGCCATTTGGAAAATCTCGTTCTTCTTCTTTTCACCGCCCGAAAAACCTTCATTCACAGGGCGAGTAAGATATTTATTGTCAAATTGGATGATTTTTGCTTTTTCTCTTACGAATTTAAGGAAAGTACCTGCCTCCATAAGTTCTTCGCCACGATATTTTTTGTGTTCATTCAATGCAGTTCGTAAGAAATTCACATTGCTAACGCCTGGAATTTCCACTGGATATTGAAAAGCCAAAAATAAACCTTCCTTAGCTCTTTCGTCAGGTGCAAGTTCTAATAAATCTTTACCGTTAAATTCCACTGAACCTTCAGTAACTTCATAATTACTTTTACCTGCCAAAACAGATGCTAAAGTACTTTTGCCAGAACCATTAGGTCCCATAATTGCGTGAATTTCACCTGGCTTAACTTCGAGATTAATCCCGTGAAGAATCTCGTTATCGTTAATTTTTGCTTTTAAATTATTGATTTTTAATAAATTCATTTTATTTTATTTTTAAGTTTCAAAATATTATTTGTATGTTTGGAAAAGTTATTTTGGATTATAAATTTAGCCTACACTTCCTTCCAAACTTATGGAAAGTAATTTTTGTGCTTCAACAGCAAATTCCATTGGCAATTGCATAATTACCTCGCGAGCATATCCATTTACAATCATACCAACAGCATCTTCGGTGCTTATTCCTCTTTGATTTAAGTAAAAAATTGCATCATCGGAAATTTTAGAAGTAGTTGCTTCATGCTCAACAGTAGCGGAAGGATTCTCGGATTCGATATATGGAAAAGTATGTGCTCCGCACTTATCACCAATTAGAAGCGAATCGCATTGTGTAAAATTGCGTGCATTTTTAGCCTTTTTGCTAATCTTTACTAAACCGCGATAAGAATTATCACTTTTTCCTGCCGAAATTCCCTTGGAAACAATACGGCTTCGAGTGTTTTCGCCGATATGAATCATCTTCGAGCCTGTATCTGCTTGTTGATAATTATTAGTAATTGCAACAGAATAAAATTCCCCAACGGAATTATTCCCCTTTAATACACAAGATGGATATTTCCAAGTAATAGCCGAGCCTGTTTCCACTTGTGTCCAAGAAATTTTGGAATTGTCTCCTGCACAAAGTCCTCGCTTGGTCACAAAATTATAGATGCCACCTTTGCCTTCTTTATCGCCTGGATACCAATTTTGTACGGTTGAGTATTTAACTTCGGCATCTTTGTGGACGAAAATTTCAACTATCGCTGCGTGAAGCTGATTTTCGTCTCGCATTGGAGCAGTGCAACCTTCAAGGTAACTAACATACGCACCTTCATCTGCAACAATTAAAGTTCTTTCAAATTGACCTGTTTGGGCTGCATTTATTCTAAAGTACGTACTTAATTCCATTGGAGAACGAACGCCTTTTGGTATAAAAACGAAAGACCCATCAGTAAATACAGCAGAGTTAAGTGCAGCATAATAATTATCAGTGTAGGGCACAACACTTCCCAGATATTTCTTGATTAATTCAGGATAATCTTGAATTGCTTCCGATATTGAGCAAAAGATTATCCCTGCTTCTGCCAGACGCTCGCGATATGTTGTTGCCACAGAGACACTATCAAGCACAGCATCAACTGCAATTCCCGCAAGCATCATTTGTTCTTCGAGAGGAATACCTAATTTATTGTAAGTATCTCTAATCTCTGGATCAATTTCATCTAAACTTTTTGGCTTGCTTTTTACAGCGGGTGCGGCATAGTAGTGAATATCTTGGAAATCAATATCGGGGAATTGCACTTTTTGCCAATTTGGTTGTTTCATTTTTTTCCAAAAATCGAAGGCTTTTAATCTAAAATCTAATATAAATTCAGGTTCGTTCTTCTTTTGAGAAATAAACTTTATTGTTTCCTCCGTAAGTCCTTTTGGAGCAAACTCTTGCTCAATATTGGTTACAAAACCATATTTGTACTCACCACTTGTGTATTTATCAATTATCTCTTGGGACATAATTTTTTTTCCTAAATAATCTCGGTTAATTTTGTTTCTTTAAATACTTTTTCTATTTTTTTTTGAATAAGATTCATAGAATTTTTTATTTTGCAATTTTCAAAATATTCACAATTCTCCTCGCCGTAAGTTTCATTGTGCAACATCTCGATTTTGGAATGCTGGCATTTGACTATCGAGGGAGTTTCTTGCATTTTATTTAAAAAATCATACAAAGAAATATCAGTATTCAAATAATCTAACGAATAGCCTCCTTTTGCTCCTTCTTGGGATTTCACAAAACCCAAATTCATCAGTTGTTGCATAGTTTTAGCGGTTACTTGCAATGGTATTCCTAATTTCTCGGCAATATCTTTGGCTGTTAATCGCTTTAAAGATGCCTGATTTAACATCTGGAGCGACATAAGTGCATATTCTATTTTTCTTGGCATCTTAAACATAAGAAAAAAGACGAAAAAAAACTCGGACTATTTTAATCCGAGTTCTCTTTTTTTCAAAATATTGAGGTGAAAATGAAAAAAATAAAATCTTTTTTTAATTTAATATTTCAATTAATCTTTTAATAAATTAACTTCATCAACATAAATTGTTTGCTTTTTCCTAAACAAAGCAAGGATAATCGCTAATCCAATTGCACTTTCTGCAGCGGCTACTGCCATCACAAAGAATACAAAAATTTGTCCCGTTTGATCGGACATATACCGAGAAAAAGCCACAAATGATAGGTTTACGCTATTCAACATAATTTCTATTGACATAAAAATAATGATTGCATTTCTGCGAATTATTACGCCAAGCACTCCGATAGCAAATAAAATTGCCGAAAGTGCTAAATACAATTCTAATGGTATAAGATTCATAATTTTTCTCCTTGCTTAATCTACTAATTTCTTTTTTGCCATTACCATTGCTCCAACAATTGCTGCTAATAGTAAAATCCCTACAAACTCAAATGCTGCCAAATGTTCAGTAAATAATACATATCCCAAAGCTTTTGGACCAAACAATGCCATCACATTTTCTTCTTGGGCATACACAAACGAACCCGAAAACAAATAAGTAGACAACATAATAATAAATACTGCAATTAATACAATTCCGAAACTATTCCGAGATTGTATTGATAATTTTTGCTTTTCTTCGTGGTTAAGATTGAGCAACATCAGCACAAAAATCACCAAAACCATAATTGCACCTGCGTACACGAGTATTTGTAAAACAGCGATAAATTGTGATTGCAAGGTTAGATATATTCCTGCAAGTGTAAAGAAATGAACAACCAAGGACATTGCTGAATAAATTGGATGCTTACTCAAAACTGTAGATAGAGCACTTGCTATTGCCAGTACTCCCAAAATGATTATTGATATTAATTGTAAATTCACCGTCTTCTGCATTTTATTAAAGAACAAAAATAGCAATTTTTTATCAATTTGAGAAACATTAAAAGAAAATTTCTCGTATTTTAAAATAAAAAATTGACATAAGTGTTAATATTTAAAAATTATAGGTAATAAAATGCTAAAAAAAATCATTGCAGCTCTCGTCCTATCAGCAAGTTTGTTTATGTACTCTTGCTCTGACGATAATTCAACTACACCAACAACTGAACCCAATTATTTCCCGAATGTCGTTGGGAACTATTGGACTTACGAAAACTATGAGACAGATAGTTTGAACAACAAAATTCTTACTTCAAAAATTACAGACCATGTTACTTTAGACCGACAAGAAAACGAAAATGTTCTCACAATTAGCAATGCTTTGATTTCCGTACTCAAGCACTCATATTCTGATGACTCTAATTCCGAGCAAAAAGTTTTCTATCAAAATGATGTTTTCTATCAAAAACTCGATCAATTACCTGGTTTAGGTATAGACTTATTTGGAGTGAAAATTTCTGATTATATCGAAGTTTCTTGGGTTAAGTTAATTGATTTTAAAAATGACTCTTGGGTAATTTTACCTAAAGATACTATCGTCCTCAAAGATGTTAAAATTACGGAAGGTGTTAATACTGATATTAATATTTATTTCTCAATAAATGGCAGAAAAGGTGCAACAAAACAATTTACTGTAAACAATAAAACAATTACAGCAAATGAATACGTCACCTCTATTGATATTTCTGGTACAGTAATTTTGAAAGACTTGATGAATTTTCAAGTGCCGATAACTGGTACATCAATTGCAACTTCATTCTATTTTGCTGATGGAATTGGATTAGTTGGGACCAAGACATTGGCAACTAAAATCAATATCTCCACCTATGTTAATCAAACAATCAATGGTAATGAATCAACTTTGATTGATTACAAAGCGGATTTACCAACAAAATAGTGTAAATACAAATGATTTAAAGAAAAAATAGGATTTGCAATAAGCATTTCCTATTTTTTTCGTAATTTTGTAATCTTTAAATTTCTAAAATTGTATGTTGCAGGTTAGAGTACACGGAATACAAGATGGTAAGTTCAATTTTGAGTTAGAAGAACCAGTAAAGACACTTGCAGATTTACCTGAAGAATTTATCGGCAATATACAAGTGAAAGGTTCTTTAACAAAGATTGGCAAGCGATATTCATTGATTTGTAATGCTACTTGCACTGCACGCTTTGTTTGTGATATTTCATTAGAGGAATTTGAAGAAGAAATTACAGTTGATTTTGAACTCAATGTAATAGCAAATAGTGAATTATATTATTTGAATGCAGAGAGCGACATCAAGGAAAATGAATCAGGTGATTTGATTATTCACGAGGACGATCAATATATTGATTTATCAGATTTTGTTCGTCAGGAGCTTATTCTTGGAATACCGATGAAAAAAGTTTCACCTAAATATCGCGATAAAGATTTCGAAGAAATTTATCCTGAATTTAGTGTTAATAATAATCAAGAATTCAATGAGCAATGGTCTGCTCTAATGAAGTTGAAAGTTAAAAGTTGAAAGTTGAAAGTTGAAAGTTGAAAGTTAAATTATAGATAGAATATTAAATAAAATTATAGATAAAGAGGTTTAAAATGCCAAATCCATTAAGAAGATTTTCTTCAACAAGAAGAGATAAAAGAAGAACTCATTATAAAGCAACTCCAGTGCAAACTACTGTTTGCCCACAATGTGGTTCAATTAAATTAGCACACGCTGCTTGTCCAGAATGTGGTTATTACAATGGTAGATTAGTAATCGAAAAATAGTCATTCAAGCGTATATATGAAAATTGGTATTGATGCTATGGGCGGAGATTTTGCTCCCTTAAATGAAATTATGGGAGCATTATCTTGCGTAGAGGAATGTTCGAGCAAAGTTGATGATATTGTCCTATACGGCAATCAATCAACCATTGAAAATGTTGCGAAAAAGAATCAATTAGATATTTCAAAGTTATCAATTGTAAATTGTCTCGATGCTGTTTCGATGCAAGACGATCCCACAGAAATATTAAAGACTAAAAAAGATTCTTCTCTATATCGTGGAATTGAAGATTTGAAGAACAAGAAAATCGATGCCTTTGCCTCGGCAGGCAATACAGGAGCAACTCTCGCTACTTCTACTGTTTTGCTTGGACGCATTCCCGGAGTTTCTCGCCCTACAATTGCTGGATTTCTTCCAACAACCAAATCTACACCAACATTGATTTTAGATGTAGGTGCTACAATTGACCAAAAAAGCAGGTTTTTGCTTGAATTTGCATTGATGGGCTCAATTTATTTCCAATCAGTTTATAATAAACCAAATCCTTCAATAGGTTTGTTAAATGTGGGCGAAGAAGAAACCAAAGGCACAGACGAATTACGCGAAGCATATAAACTTCTTAAAAACAGCTCCCTTAATTTTATTGGAAATGTAGAGGGAAGGGATATATTGGCAGGTACATCTGACGTGGTTGTTTGTGATGGATATGTAGGCAATGTAATTCTTAAATTTGCCGAAAGTTTTATACCTTTATTAAAACAAAAAGTGAAAGAATACTCCCAAAAAAGCATTATTACCAAAATACAAACTGCTATTTCTATTCCAGCATTACGTGGTGCATTGCAAGGTTTGGATTATGAAGAATATGGTGGCGTGCCTGTTTTAGGAGTTAATCGAATATCAGTGGTAGGTCATGGAAGTTCCACTCCAAAAGCAATAAAAAATATGTTAAAAAGATCAATTGAGTTAGCAAACTCAAATTTGATAGATAAAATTCAAAGTTCAATCAAACTGAACACATAATAAAACAAACAAGGAAAAATTGATATGCCAGCTACAATAACAGCAATTTCTCGTTATTTACCTCCAGATATTTACGATAATACGTATTTTGAGAAATATTTAGATACAAATGATGCCTGGATTACAACTCGAACAGGCATAAGAGAAAGAAGATTTCTCAAAGAAGGTGCTACTTCGGATTTAATAGTGCCAGCTGCAAAAAAACTATTTGCAGATTACAATATTGATCCCTCGGAAATAGATACAATTATCGTTGCAAGTGTTACTCCCGACTATATGTTTCCAAGTACTGCTGCGGTCGTGCAAGATAAATTAGGCTTAAAGAACGTCTGGGGATTTGATATTTCCGCCGCTTGCTCTGGTTTTTTATTTTCTCTCAAAACAGCAGCCTCACTTGTTGAAAGCGGAACCTCCAAAAAATTACTTCTGTGTGGTGCAGACAAAATGAGTTCAATAATGGACTTCAATGATAGGGCAACCGCCGTATTATTTGGTGATGGTGCAGGTGTGTGCTTGATAGAAATGAGCGATGATCCCGAGATGGGCATTCGCGACCACATACTTCAAATTGATGGAGATGGTGGAAAATACTTAAAGAAAATTGCTGGCGGTAGTTTCAAACCAGCATCCCACGAAACAATTGATAACAAAGAACATTACATTTTCCAAGATGGTCCCGCAGTTTTCAAAGCCGCAGTTAAAGGTATGGCTGATGTTTCGGTGGAAATTATGAAAAGAAATAATCTAACTCACGATGATATCGCTTATTTAGTTCCTCATCAGGCAAATATGAGAATCATCACTGCCACAGCAGAAAGAATGGGATTAGAACCCGAAAAAGTAATGATTAATATTCAAAAATATGGTAATACAACTGCAGGAACAATTCCAATTTGCTTATCTGAATGGTACGAAGAAGGCAAAATAAAGAAAGGTGATTATTTAGTTCTTTCTGGATTTGGAGCTGGATTCACTTGGGGTTCGATACTATTAAGATGGAATATGAATCAAAGAGGAAGATAATGAAACAAGTTGCTTTATTCCCCGGTCAAGGTTCTCAATATGTTGGAATGGGTTTAGACCTTTTCAATAATTTTGATAAAGCAAAAGCAATGTATAAATTAGCTGATTCAATTCTGGGTTTTTCAATTAGTGATATTTCTTTCAATGGTCCATTGGAAACACTAAAGGAAACAAGATATACCCAACCTGCTTTATTTGTGCATAGTGCAATTTTATTTGAGTTAATCAAAGATAAAATACAAATTGCTGCAACAGCTGGACATAGTGTAGGAGAATATGCCGCATTGTTTGCTACAGGAGTAATTACCTTCGAAGATGGGCTAAAAATTGTTGCAAAACGCGGAGATTTGATGTTCCAAAGTGGCGTCGAACAACCCGGCACAATGTATGCTGTGATTGGATTGGAAGATGAAAAAGTTGAAGATGTCTGCCGTCAATGTACTGCTAATGGCAATGGGCAAGTTGTAGTTGCTGCAAATTACAACTCTCCTGGTCAATTAGTAATATCTGGTTCTAAAGAATTGCTCACTAATAGTGTTTCCAAATTCAAAGAAGCTGGTGCAAAAATGGTGAAAGAACTCGTAGTTAGCGGAGCTTTCCATTCTCCTTTAATGCAGAGTTCAGCTGATGAATTATCAAAAATTATTAATTTTACAACTTTTTCAAATGCAAAAGTGCCCGTGTATCTGAATGTTACATCCAAACCCGAAACTGATGCAAATATTATAAAACAAGCATTAATCGAGCAATTGACTTCGCCAGTTTTGTGGTCGCAATCGATGCAAAATATGCGCAAGGACGAGTTAAAAACATTCATAGAAGTTGGTGCTGGCAGTGTTTTGCAAGGATTGGCAAAGCGTTCAATAAGCGATGCAGTGATCAGTGGAGTGGATAAAATTGAAAGTTTACAACAATTTGTTTAGCTGTTAGTCTGATAAATGTTCGTCTAAATTGAGCAAATATTCAGTAATTATTAACAATTAAATAATTAAATAAAATTTTTTTTGTAATTTTATTTTTTTCTAAAAAACAAAATGAACGAAATTCAATGAAAGAACGATTTGAAAATAGAATTGCTATAGTAACTGGCGGATGCAGAGGCATCGGAAAGTCAATAGCAATGAAATTAGCTTCGGAAGGTGCTTTTATTTATGCACTCGATTATGTAATTCCAAATGAAGATGAAGTATTTTGCGAACAACCTGAATTGGCTGCTCGTATAAAATGTATGCAAGCTGATGTTACCAATTTCGCTTCGGTTGAATCGTGCGCAAACACAATAATCGAAGAAAACAAGAAGATTGACATTTTAGTTAATAATGCTGGCATTACCCGTGATAATCTTTTAATGAGAATGAGCGAGACTGAATGGGATGCTGTAATTAACACGAACCTAAAAGGTACTTTTATTTGTACTAAAATCGTTTCTCGCCCAATGATGAGCCAAAGATATGGAAGAATAGTAAATATCGGTTCGGTTGTTGGAATAATGGGCAATGCTGGACAAGCGAATTATTCAGCATCCAAAGCAGGAATGATTGGATTTACAAAATCAATCGCACGCGAATTAGCCTCGAGAAATATTTTAGTGAACTTAATTGCTCCTGGATATGTTCGCACTGCAATGACGGATAAACTTTCTGACGAACAAAGAAAAGCTTTTTTAGATAATATACCACTGAAAAGAGTAGCCGAACCCGAAGATATTGCAAATTCAGTAGCATTTTTATGTTCTGATGATGCATCATACATAACCGGACAAGTTTTGAATATCAACGGTGGATTATATTTATAATCTATTTAACGAGATAATTAAGAAAATAATTTTTATATATTTATTAACATTTTTTTAAACTAAAATAATAAGGTGCAAAAATGGCTGATGTAAAACAAAGAGTTACAGAAATCATTATTAAAAAATTGGGTGTAGAAGAATCCCAAATCACAGAAGCAGCTTCCTTTACAAAAGATTTAGGTGCTGATTCATTAGATACTGTAGAACTCATTATGGAATTCGAAAAAGAATTTGATATTTCAATTGAAGAAGCAGATGCAGAAAAAATCCAAACAGTTGGAGATGTTTTAAGCTATCTAAACTCTAAATTAGGATAAAACTAATAATTTTATGCCAAAATACAATTTTCCAAAAGTAGTAGTAACAGGAATTGGGGCAGTAACTGCAATCGGCAATAATGTTTCAGAAATGTGGGAGAGTATGGTTGCTGGTCGGGGCGGTGCTGCACCAATTACGCACTTCGATGCTTCTACATTTGATACTAAATTTGCTTTCGAAGTCAAGAATTTTGATGTTACACAATATATTAGCCGTAAAGAAGCCCAAAGAATGGATAGATTTACCCATTTTGCGATGGCTGCTGCAACAATGGCTGTAGAAGATGCCCAAATTAATTTGGAGACTATCAACAAAGATAGAATTGGTGTAATTGTAAGTAGTGGAATTGGTGGGATGAACACACTTCTCGAACAATATCAAACTGTACTTGAACGTGGGAAACCAGATAGAATTTCGCCCTTCTTTATTCCAATGATGATTTCTGATATTTCTCCAGGATTAATTGCCATTAAATTTGGTTTCCGAGGACCTAATTATGCAACTGTATCTGCTTGTGCTACTTCCACTCACTCATTAGCAGCTGCATTGATGCACATTCAACGTGGCGATGCAGATATGATGATTGCTGGTGGGTCGGAAGCAAGTATCAACGTGATGGGTGTTGGTGGATTTAATTCTATGAGAGCTTTATCTACTCGCAATGATTCGCCCGAAACAGCTTCTCGTCCTTTCGACAAAGATAGAGATGGATTTGTTATCGGCGAAGGTGGCGGTGTATTAGTGCTCGAAACAGAAGAACATGCATTGAATAGAGGAGCCAAAATCTATGCTGAATTTGCTGGATTTGGTTTGACTGACGATGCTTTCCACATTACTCAACCAACTTTGATTGGACCAGTTAATTCAATGCGTGCCGCAATTGCAGATGCAAATTTGACACCCGAAGATATTGATTACATCAATGCACACGGAACATCTACTCAATTTAATGATAAGAATGAAACCGCTGCAATCAAAGAAGTTTTTGGTGATAGAGCTTATAATATGAATATTAGTTCAACTAAGTCTATGACTGGGCATTTATTAGGTGCTGCTGGTGCCGTTGAAGCAATTACTGCTATTTTATCCATCAAAAATGGAATTATACCACCAACAATTAACTATTTTACACCCGACCCTGAATGCGATTTAAACTATACTCCAAATGTTGCTGTACAAAAAGAAGTCAAAGTGGCTTTGAGTAATACTTTTGGATTTGGTGGGCATAATGCTACTGTTATCTTTAAGAAATATTAGGAATGAACGAGGATTCTTACACTAATAATTTTAACAAAATTGATAAAATTTCAGCAATTAACGATTTAGCATTAGAGGAAGAATATATATCTTCCTCTAATTTAATTTACAAGGCTATCGAAAACCTAACTCTATTTCCTCCCAATTTTCAAACAGAATTGGAAAAGTTGTTCCATATAAAAATTGCAAATATTAATTTATACAAGCAATCTTTCCTCCATCGTTCAATTATTCCTTATTTAAAAAAGAACAAAACTTATCCAATCAAAGAATCCTTGCTTTGCAATGAAAGGCTCGAATTTATTGGCGATTCGGTTGTTAATTTTGTAATTTCTGAATATCTGTATAAAAAATATTTTGATAGCAGTGAAGGTTTTTTAAGCAATACTCGTGCAAAGTTTATTAATAGGCAAATATTAGGGGAAGTTGCCCTTAAATTGAAGATTAATAGATTTCTACAAATTTCTTCAAATATGAAACGAATCATTAACGATGGCAACATTACAATTATTTCCAATACACTCGAAGCGATAATTGGTGCGATATTTTTAGATTCTAACTTCCAAACAGCTCATAAAGTTGTTTATGAAATTATCTTACCGATTTTGATTGAACTCCACCCCCAAGAACACTTGAACTATAAAAGTATTCTTATGGAACAACTGCAAGCACTTGGTTATAACTTTCCAACTTACAAAGTTTTTGCAACAATCGGACCAGTACATAACATTGTGTTTTTTGTTGGAGTTTATATCGAAAATAAACTTTATGCAACTGCCTATGCTTCTACCAAAAAAGAAGCAGAACAATTAGCTGCCAAAAAAGCTATTGAATTGTTCAAAATCTAACTTGTCAGTTATAAGTAGAACCATCTCCCAATACCCAGCATATACAATTTTCCATAGTTCACCCTATAATATGTTAAATTGTTGTAATTTTGAAATATATAAATTTACAATTTTCAAATACTTTTGTTTATAAACTTCTATAAAAAACTATGGAAAAATTAATTTTTGAAAAATCCAAATTAGGTAGAAAAGCTTATAGTCTACCAGAATTAGATGTCCCCGCTGCAAATACAGATACACTCCCTTCTAAATTCCTCAGAAACGAACCTGCTGGTTTTCCTGAAGTTAGTGAAATTGATATTGCACGTCATTTCCTTAATCTATCGCAACTTAACTACAATATCGAAAAAGGGTTGTATCCACTTGGCTCTTGCACAATGAAGTATAATCCAAAGGCTAATGAAGTGGCTGCTGCTCTTGATGGTTTTGCAAACTTGCATCCATTTACTGACGAAAAGCACGCCCAAGGTGCATTGCAATTAATGTATGAATTAGGAAATGACCTAATAAATATTACTGGAATGGCAGGAGTAACTCTCCAGCCCGCTGCTGGTGCTGCCGGTGAATTAACTGGAATTTTGATGATTCGTGCTTACCATCTTGACCGAGGAGATACGAAACGTACTAAAATTCTTATTCCAAATTCGGCTCACGGAACAAATCCTGCAAGTGCATCAATTGGTGGCTTCCAAATAGTTGAAGTTAAATCCAACGAAAACGGCACTGTTGATATCGAAGATTTCAAGACCAAAGTCAATGATGAAGTTGCTGCTTTGATGCTGACTAATCCAAATACTCTTGGCATTTTTGAGAAAGATATTTTGGAAATTAGAGAATTATTAACCGCAAATGGTGCATTACTTTATATGGATGGTGCCAATTTAAATGCATTGATTGGTATTGCTCAACCCGGTAAATTTGGCGTTGATGCCTTGCACATTAATTTGCACAAAACATTCTCTACTCCTCACGGTGGCGGCGGTCCCGGAGCCGGTCCTGTTGTTGTTTCCGAAAAACTTCTCCCTTATTTGCCTGTTCCTCAAATCAACGTTGTGAATGGTAATTATCATTTTGATTTTGATAGACCTAAATCAATTGGCAAAGTTCATAGCTTCTTTGGTAATTTTATGATTATGCTCAGAGCTTTTAACTACATAAAAATGCTTGGAAATACTGGAATGTTCGAAACAAGTCGTGGAGCAATAATTAATGCAAATTATCTTAAATCACTTGTAAAAGAACATTTTGATTTCCCTTACGAAGGCAATTCTATGCACGAATTCGTGATGAGTGGCGACCGCCAAAAGAAAGCGGGCTCATCTACAATGGAAATTGCAAAACGCTTGCTTGATTATGGTTATCACGCTCCAACAGTTTACTTCCCATTAGTTGTGCACGAAGCTTTGCTTGTTGAACCTACTGAAACTGAAACAAAAGAAACTCTCGATACTTTTGCAGAAACTTTATTAAAGATTAATAAAGAAATCGAGGAAAATTTGGAATTAGTAAAAACTGCTCCACATCATACTCCTATTAAGAGAGTAAATGATGCCTATGCAGCAAGAAATCTAAACACAGTTTGGAAAGGCTAATCCTACAATATTTTTTAATTGTGGCTGTCTCATAAGTCCAAAATATTTCATAAGTGTCATTCCCGTGCAAACGAGAATTCATAGCCCACGAATTTATTCGTGGGATAAATATTAAAATGAACCTTCCGAAGGTTTAAAACCTTCGGAAATTTTTTTATACTTATCATTACTTTCTTGGGTGATTGAGCTTATTCAGCTCAATTTTATTTGATGCTTATGACTTTTAATCATAGCCCAATAATTTATGTGTCAGATATGGATTGCTCTTTGCACAGAAATTTGAGATGTTCCTTTTATTGATTATTCACCGTAGTATTTGTTGAATCTGTTTTGGCACTAATTGCAGGAGCTACTTTGAAATGTTTCATCAAAATATCGCGAGTAATTGGTGCAGCAACAGCTGCGCCAAAACCTGCATTTTCTACTATTGTAACAATAACAATTTCTGGCTTTTCCATTGGAGCGAATGCAACAAACCAAGAATGGTCTCTTCCTTGATTATTTTGGGCAGTTCCAGTTTTTCCGCAAACTTTTATACCTGGAATTTGAGCATTTGTTGCAGTTCCGCCGCCTTCGTTTACTACTTTATACATACCTTTATGAATATAATCAAAAACCCAATCTTCAACAGGCAATTTGATTGTATTATAAGGGTTGTTTTCAATTTTACGAACTGCAATATTCTCTATTTTACGAACTAAATGAGGTTGATGCATAACTCCACGATTAGCAATAGCCGAGACATACTGGGCTAATTGAATTGGCGTTACAGCAATTTCTCCTTGCCCGATACCGAAATTAGGCAACCAACTTTGGTAATTAACTTCCCGTTTGTATTGTTTGTTAAACCACTGAATTGACGGGAAAGTTCCAAAATTTTCAGCAGGCAAATCTACTCCAGTTAATTTACCAAAACCAAATAAATAGCCCCACTTACTAAATAAATCAATGCCGAGCTTTGAAGCAAGATTAGCAAAAAACGGATTGCAACTTACTTGAATTGCAGTTACAATGCTTATAGCTCCGTGGGCACCGTGGCATTTTATTGTTCTATTGCCATAATGAAAACCACCAGAGCAAACATAAGTGGAAGTTGGCGTTATCTTTCCTTCTTCAAGTCCAGCAACAGCCATAAGCATTTTCCAAGTAGAACCCGGCGGATAAGTACCTTGAGTTACGCGATTATACAATGGTTTACTTTCATCTTGGAACAAAAAACGAGCATCTTCGCGAGTTAATTTCCCGCTGAAAATATCTGGGTCAAAATCAGGTTTGCTAACTAAAAAGAGAATTTCTCCATTTCTTGGATCAATACCAACCGAAGCACCTCGTTTTCCTTCTAAAAGTTTTTCTGCATAATATTGCAAATCAAAATCAATAGACAAATATAAATTAGCACCAGCAATTGGCTCTTGGCTTTGAAATTCCTTGCTAATTTCATCAACTCTTTTACCTTCCCGATTGAAAGCAACGATTTCGTATCCATCTACTCCACGAAGTAATTCATCATAGAATTTTTCAATACCATCTTGACCAATTTTATCGCCTGCCTTCAAATATGGTCTTTGCTGAATTTGTTTTTCGGAGGCTTCACGAATATATCCTAAAATATGCGACATTTTTACAGAGTCGGAATACAGCCGTTTACTGACAATTTCAATGGAAACACCATTTAAAAAATGCTGATATTCCTTTATTAAAGATAATGTTTCAAAATCTAAATCACGTAAAATTGTAAAAGGAGTGTATCGTTCAAATTCTTTTTTGAGTAGCATTGCTTTTTTGAGCAAAGCAGGATCAATTTCAATTAAATTAGAAAGAATTTTTTGGGATGTTGAATCAAAAGAAGCGGGAATAATGTTTAGATTATAAGAAGCTTGGTTATGAACAAGTAATTTGTTGTTTCTATCATAAATCTGACCGCGTGGAGGCATCAATCGGAGTTTCTTAATTGCTTGGGCTTCGCTATATATTTTAAATTTATCACCCGAGAGAACTTGAAGTTGAAATAATCTAACAAAGAAAATTGTGAAAATTATAAAAAGTATCAGACGAAGAAGTTTCACTCTTTCGGTTGGAGCAACAAAAATGTAACTATTTGAGGATATATTTTCGTAATATTTCATATTGAATTAAGTTAGAATCTATCTTTAAGATTGAAAATTATGATGATTTTCGTTTGGAATTAATTTATTATTTTTTGGTATATGTTGGAATGCAAATTCTACTAATAAGAATGAATATGCGGTTATCATTGTTCCATCACGTAGGAAAAATTGAGAACTTGTTAAACTTCCCAGAATTAGCACCAATAATCCCGTAAAGCCAGATAATGCAACATATTTATTGAAAAGTTCTGTGTTTAAATACCAAACCTTGATTGATTTACCAAAATAGTAAAAAAGGACATACATATACATTAAAAACATTGGTATTCCAAGCCTATAAGCCAAATACAAGTACCCATTATGAACTGTAATAGTGTGGCTTGTGGCTGTGTAGATTGGATTGTAAAAACTAAATTCCTTAAAAAAGCCATTTCCTTGAAGTGGATGTTCTTTGATTCTTTTTATCAGAACTTTATATTCAGATAATCGCGACTTTAAAGACATATCCGCTTTGCCTTGAGTAGTGGAGGTCAGTCGCTTTTCGATAACTGTATAAACCACATCAGCTTGTTGTTTGAAAAACATATTTATCATAATAACTATACTTAACGAAGCAAATACCGCAACAACAGCCAATTGAATTTTCTGACGCAATGGAATTATGATGATAAAAATAAACATTATTCCCAAAACAAGAACCCAAAATGTTCGTGAGAAAGTTGTGACCAAAGCCGCAGAAGTTGTGCCTACTACCAAAATTAACCAAATTTTAGTAGGGATTTTTGGTGTATAAAGGAAAAACAATGTACCAATCAAAATAGAAAAAGTAAATAAAGTTTGATTTATTCTTATTTTTGTGCCTGATAATACTTGATAGGCGTATTGAACGCCAGAAGTCATTCCTTTATAATAATCATAAAATTGACCTAAATCATTAATTAAAACTGAAATTGAAAACACAAATCCAAGCAGAATCAATTGTTTTTTTTCTGTAAATAATTCTCGGAGAGGAAAGAAGATTAAAATCATTGAAATAATAATGAATTCCCTCAATGCATCGAGAATTGTTATGGAATTAAGTGAAGATAAAAAAACAAAACCAAAGCCTAATAAAAAAAATAAAAGCAGAAAGAAATCAGCAGTATTTCTAACTAATTTTATTTTTTTTACTAATGCCACCCAGAAAAGCCAGAAGTATAGGCTACCAAAGTAATATCCTGCAAAAACAATATCAAAAACATCTACACCTTCCTGACCGCTACGGAGATAAAAGGGAGAAGTTAAAATTATTGAAAGAATCCAAAACCTTTGGAATTTATTATTTGGGTTGTTCATTTCGCTGCAGTTTTATCCTTTCCGAAATTTCTTTGAAGTAATTTAAAACAAAAATTATTAGAATTCCCAAAATAAAAGTTCCAAAAGTAATACCAGCGATTAAAAAAGCCCTTTTAGGTTTGTCCTTTTTATCAGATGGAATAGCTTTATCCACAACTAAAAGACTTTGGATATTTTTGATTTCGTCAGTTCTTATTTTTTCCATCATAGATAGAATCATTGCTTTAACTTTGGTATATGCCTCGAATTCAGTATATAATTTCAAAAATTCCAGTCCCACACTTGATGCCTCGGATAGTGAAAAATTACCTGCAAATCCAGGTTGTGTTTGCAATGACTTTAATTTATCCGTAATTTCGTTACCCAAATTTTTGTAGGATTGGGCTAATGCATCATTTTCGCCGTAGTTATCTTTATAGAAATTATAATAAATTTCGTATTTAACTTGTTCTGCCTTTAATTCTGATAAAGCTTTTGCAACTGATTGTGCTTGATCTTCGGGTGAAAATAATTGAGTTTGCTTGGAAAATTTATTCAATTTAGTACTCAAACTATTTAAAATGCTATCAATTGTCTGGATACGAAGTTCAAAATAATCTTTAGATAATTTATTGTCTTGGCGAAATATTTCAATAAAGTGATTATTTGCTATTTGAACATAATCATTGGCAATCTGTGCAGCTCTATTCCTATCAGTATCCCAAACAGTGATTACATAATTTCCTTCTTTTTCGTAGTTCACTTCAACATTATCTAAAAAAGCTTTCCGCAAATCAATCATTTCTTTTTTAGGAATATCATAAACTTTGTGCAGTTCATATTTCTCGATAATTGAATCTACAACCGAACGACTCTGTAAAATCACAATGTAAGAATATTGGTCTTGCGAGCCCGAGCCAGTCATCTTTGTTAAGCCAAATTCCTTGAGTGTAGAGGAAATTGCCGAACCAGCAATTGATGTATTGTCTTGAGATGAATTAGATGGAACTAAATTAGTTGAGGAAGCATACCATTTAGGTAAAACAAATGCTGCTATTGTAGAACCAATTAATCCAAGCAAAGTAAAAACAATTAGAAATTTTCTATACTTTACTATAGTTAAAAAGAAATAAGTTGAATCTTGAAATTGATTTTCATTCGTCATAAAGGAAATTAAAATTTAATTAAACGTAAATACTAAATTACGAATAATTTTTATTTTGATTTGATAACAAAAACTATTTCTACAGAAATCTATTAATTAAAAATGAAAAGATTTGAATTAGAATCTAACTATAAGCCATCGGGCGACCAGCCCCAAGCAATCGAGGAATTAATTGAAGGTATAAAACGTAATGATAAACATCAAGTTTTACTTGGAATAACTGGTTCGGGTAAAACATTCACTGTTTCCAATGTAATCCAAGAATTGCAAAGACCAACTTTGGTGCTGTCGCCAAATAAAACCCTTGCAGCTCAGCTTTTTAGCGAGTTTAAATCATTTTTTCCGAATAATGCTGTTGAATATTTTATTTCTTATTATGATTATTACCAACCTGAAGCATATTTACCTTCAACAGATACATATATCGAGAAAGACTTTGCAATAAATGATGAAATTGATAGACTACGCTTGCGAGCCACAAGTGCACTTGTGGAAGGTAGGCGAGATGTGATCGTTGTCGCTTCTGTTAGCAGTATTTATAGTATTGGGAAAAAAGAAGAATTCGAAAAATTTCTCTATTATTTGAGCGTTGGTATGCAAATTCCCAGAAAACAATTTCTTTTGCGACTTTCCGACCTTCATTATACCCGAAACGATACCGACTTCCAGCGTGGAAATTATAGAGTTCGTGGCGATATTATCGATATAGTCCCTGCTTATGAAAACAAAACCGGCATTAGAGTTGAATTTTTTGGTGATGAAATCGAGAAAATATCGTCAATTGATATATTAAGTAATCGCACTTTGGAATATTTTACAGAATATACTCTTTATCCAGCAAAATTGTTTGTTACCAGCCAGGAGCAACTTGAAATTGCTATGAAGCGGATTAAAAATGATCTTTCAGATAGACTTGCTGAATTAAATGCACAAGAAAAATATGTTGAAGCACAGCGTTTGGAACAACGCACGATGTTCGATTTGGAAATGATGAAGGAAGTTGGTTATTGCTCGGGTATCGAGAATTATTCAATGTATTTAGCGGGTAGGGAAGTGGGCGAGCGTCCAAATTGTATTTTTGATTATTTCCCTGAGGATTATTTGCTTGTAATTGACGAAAGTCATATTTCTGTACCCCAAATTCGTGGAATGTATAATGGAGATCGCTCCCGCAAACAAACCCTTGTTGATTTTGGTTTTCGTTTGCCGTCTGCTCTCGAAAATCGTCCACTTAGATTTGATGAATTTGAATCGATTACAAATCAAATCATTTATGTAAGTGCAACTCCGGGAGATTATGAACTGCAAGAAAGCGGTGGAGTAGTTGTAGAGCAGGTTATTCGTCCAACTGGTTTATTAGACCCCGAGATTATTGTCCGTCCAATCAAAAATCAAATTGATGATTTGATAGATGAAATCAGAATTAGAACTGCTAAAAAACAAAGAACACTTGTTACAACTTTAACCAAACGAATGGCGGAAGATTTATCTGAATATTTGCAAAACTTGAACATAAAAGTTGCATATGTTCATAGCGATTTTGATGCTTTGGCTCGTGTTGAGATAATTCGGAATTTACGGCTGGGTGAATTTGATGTATTAGTTGGTGTTAATCTTCTTCGCGAGGGGCTTGATTTGCCCGAAGTAGCACTTGTAGCAGTTCTTGATGCCGACAAAGAAGGTTTTTTGAGAAGTGAACGCTCTTTAATGCAAATTGCAGGTAGAACGGCAAGAAATGCCGAAGGTAAAGTAATATTTTATGCTGATAAAATTACAAAAAGTATGCAATATGTTATCGAAACAACCAACCACAGAAGGAAAATTCAAGAGGAATACAATAAATTACATAATATCAATCCTACAACGGTTTATAAATCTATCGAAGAAATTATGAGCTCAACATCTGTTGCTGATATTAGTATAACTAAGAACAATGCACGAAATAAAATTAAGGATATTTCAAGGAAAAGTGTTGAGAATATCGATCCATTAGCCGACAAACTTCCTATGAAGCAATTATCAGAATTGATTGATCAATTATATGTTGAAATGAAATCAGCAGCAAAGAACTTGGACTTTGAACGTGCCGCTGACTTAAGAGATGAAATAGCCAGACTAAAAGTAAAATTGGAAAATAAATAAAGATGAATAATACTTACCAAGAAAATTGTTTAAAAAGTAATATAGTCGTATTTCCTCACTCCACTTGCACTGAGCGAAGCCGAAGTGTGGTCACTTAATTCAATAATGGTAACGACACTGTCAAATGCGGATTGTGTTAGAAGTAACTTCATAGACTAATCTATCTTCTGCTGAAATTCTTCGGGACCAACAACCAGATAATTCATATTTTAAAGGTTCTGGTTTTCCAATTCCTTCGAACGGGTTTTTCTCAACTTCACCAATCATTGATAAAATTTTCAAAGCAATTCTTGGATTATTCCTTACCCACCATTCTAAATCCTCTAAGGCATTTAAATCAAATACCAAGTCTCGCATATACTTCCTCTTTACTATAAGTATTATTGCGAGATAAGGATTCAATTAATCTTTCTTTATTAGTTTGGCTTTTTAAAAGGTAGTCAGTTTCATCTTCACAATTTATTCTTCTCCAATATTCAATTGGTAAAATTACATTTTTGATTATACCATTATTATCAGTAACATATTGCAAATCAGGTTCCATATTTGCTCCAACTATTTTAATTCATACTTGTAGATAGACAAGAATACTTGAAAAATATTTTATTTATACAATTTTTGAACTCAACCCCAGATATTTCTCCCGCAACGGATCTATGCTTGCAAATCCTTTCCTGCAAGTAGGGATTTCCGCTTTGCTCCAACCTTCCATATAGTCGTATTTCCTTCCCAATTATAATGTTATAATTAAAAATCATTTTTTCTGGTTTGATAGTATTGTCTTTTAGAATTCCATTTAATTATATAACTTGCAACTTTAAGTACTTTGTAAAAGGAATGAAATCTTTATCATTATGAAGCAAAATAATATCGTTTTCTATGCAATATGTTGAAATTATACAATCAACTGATTTACGAATTGTAATTCCTTTTGCCCTTAAATAGCGGTAGTTTTGTGCTGCTTTGTATGCAATTTCTGTGTTTAAAACATTATGGGTAATTAGGTTATGAAAAAGTTTACTCACTCTTTCGAATTCTTTGTCAAATCTAATGCCCTGAAGGACCTCAAGCAGAATAATGTCTCCAATGCAAATGAGTTCATTATTCAACAAATAATTTAATTGATTGGTTTTCTGATTGTCTTTTCCAGAGAGATAATCAATCCAAACCGAAGTATCAATCATTACCATCACGTAACTCTCTTAACTTGTCTAGATCTGCATCCCAAGTTACTTTGCCTCGCAATTCTTCAATCTTTTTCTGACTGCTCAATGATATAAATAGACGGATTGACTCATTGACTATTACAGAGTAATTTTTAATTCCAGAAACAGAAACAGCTTGTTCTAAAATTTCTTTGTCGATTGATAGTTGCTGAACCATAATATACTCTTTTTGGTAATTAACGTTAAAATTTTCAATTTATTTTAGTTTCCTATCCCTATCGAACCAACTCACCGGATTGTTCTCTTCATATTGCCAGTGTGTCAGCACAAGATACTTTTCCTACAACGCATCTATGCTCGTAAATCTCTCCTGACAAGTCGGGATTTCCGCTTCGCTCTACCTGTCATATAAAGTGATATTATTTTATAATTGTAACTTGTCATTATGGGTTTCTAATGTTTCCTCATAATTTTGCAAATATTTTTTTACAAAATCAACAACAGACTCCGAAAGAAATACCGCTTGCTCATATTCTTCGAGTTCTACTTTTTCATAATCACCTGGATAACGAGTTTCTACTGCATAAGATGTAAGGGTGACTGAATCTATTATGGAAGTAGGTATAGGAACACCCCCGTCTTCTAATGTCTTAATAAGAAAAGATATTGAATGTGTTTTTGGTATTGAAATGTTACTGAAAGCTAATAAACCTTTGAGAGCCTTTTCTGTTGCTTGTTGAGCATCAAAGCATAAATCTTCTAATAAAATATTCTCAATATTGACTCCGATTTTTGATTTCGCTAATGAACTCTCTGCTCTTTTAATCCATTTTATAGCTAAATTTTTATTTTGTTCCATAAAGTACAACCCCTTCAGATATTTCCTTGTAAATCAAATTATTGAATTCAGACTTGTTCTTGAAGGAATCAGCATTTTCAACAATAATATCAATTGGAAATGGAAAATCTTTAAGTATCTTGTACAAATTTTTCGAAATATTTCTAAGACCAGTTTTACTCTCCACAAGTACACAAATATCAACATCACTACCTGGATTCAAAGTAAAGTTTTTAGCAGATCCGAAAAGAATAATCGCTACAGGTTTGATACTTGTCAAAATAAGATTAGTAATATTTTCCAGTTCCTTTATCATTATGCAAAAATAATAAAAATTTATTTATAAAGAATAAATATACAAAAAATACTATTTGTTCATTTTTCCATTCAGACGAATATTTTTCAATTTATTTTGTGTTGGTGTGGCTGTCATAACCACAACGCATCTATGCTCGTAAATCTCTCCCGACACGTCGGGATTTCCGCATCGCTCTAACCTGTCATATAGTCGTATTTCCGCACGCAGGTTGCAGGGAGCATAGTCGAAATGGGGTCTGCTCATTCCTGATTTATGACGAAAAAAAATGAAAAAAGTTAATTTACTGGTTCGCTATCAAGATATAAAGTTTCGGGAGCTATGTCTTGTTCGTTGGGCCACATAACCACTTCTCCTTTGACTTTTACCTGCTTAAAGTACTCCCAATTCTTCAATTGCCTAAAGTAATCACTTATCATATATCGTTCCAGATCAATAATACGTTTTTCTCCATTTTTATAAATAAGTTCTAATTTAAGCGATGAAATGGGCTTAGCTTCAATCAACAACGGATACATATAATCCTCACTTGAGTGGTTCGATTTTAAATACTTCTTCGCCACGAACAGCAAGTGTCCAATTTGCAATCAAACTTTCTCTATGAATTTCTATCCAAGCCTGTACTAATCGCTTTTTATTGTTAGGTAACTCACCAGCGATTAGTTCCGCATCTTCAATCGCGAAAACTGCCTTATAGTTTGCGTACTCAGCGTGAATGTGCGGTTTGTTATGTTCTCTATTGTCATAAAAGTATAAGTATATAACTACGCCATAAAACATTGATATTGTTGGCATTCTTTCCCTCTCCAATTTTTCTATTCAGACGAATATTTTTCAATTTATTTTGTGTTGGTGTGGCTAATCAAGTTGCTCTTGGTCATTGTCATAGTGCAGCAGAAATTTATAAATCTATATCCTAATTAATATATTTCTAGAACTCCGTTCTCTGACGAAATTTCAAAATTAATGATTAAATCTGTTTTTGTAATTATTTTATTTATAAAATTCTGTTTTGTTACATTGCCAAATCTTAATAGTATAATTTTCGGTGGAAAACCTTTAATTATTGACAAATCGTTAAAATCTGTATCATAAGTTAGAATTGTAAAACCATTTTTCTTAGCATAAATCCAAATATCTAAATCCGTCAATCTCTCACTTGAAATTTGATTAATGTGCTTTACTTCAGAAAAAAATTCAGATAAAGGTTTAATTAAACGCCAAGTAATGTTTTCATCTAATAGTAATTTCATATTGCTACCGCAATATTTCTCTCCCTTTGAGATGCAAATTTCAGGCACATCTTAATCTGTATTTCTGTCAATTGTGGGAAATCCACTAATATTTCGTCTATAGACATATCGTTAGCAAGCATTTCTAAAATATCAGATACTGCAATCCGAGTGCCTTTGATGACAGGCTTGCCAAATCGAATTTCATTATTTATTTCGATGTAATCTGAATAATCCATAATAATTTCACTCCAATTTTTCCATTCAGACGAATATTTTTCAATTTATTTTGCGGTGATGTGGCTGTCCTAACCACAGCGGATCTATACTCGTAAACCTCTCCCGACAAGTCGGGATTTCCACTTCGCTCCAACCTGTCATATAGTCGTATTTACGCACGCCGCTTGCACTGAGCGAAGTCGAAGTGTGGTCGGCTAAGTTACTTTCCAAGTCCCGCTCCTTGCCGAATAATTCGTTAAATGAATTTATATGGCTACTCATAATGAGTCCACATTCTAAGGATTTTTACTACTTTCTCTTCGCTGTAAACTTGGTATATAAGTCGATGATGGATGTTAATTCTTCTAGAAAATAAGCCGATAAGATCGCCACGTAATTTTTCAAAACTTGGAGGTGTTGCAAATGGATCGGCTGTTATTATGGTTAAAAGTTCTTCAACTTTAGGCTTTAGTCCTGATGATTTTATTTTTGCTGCATCTTTTTGGGCTTGT
>DYLM01000004.1:4261-35017 GCA_020722095.1 Chloroherpeton thalassium | reverse complement strand
CTTGGTAAATATGTTCCGCCAAACATTTGATAATGTTTTGTATCTAATAAATTGAAAATATTCACACCCAGCTCTAAACCATTGATTGGATAGAATCCAAGATTGAGATTTACTAAAGAATATGATGGAACCTCACCTACATAAGTTCCAGCTAACCAATCGAAACCTTCGGTGTAGCTATAGTCTATTCTTACATCAATAAAATTGTTTTTTTGGTAAGCAACTGCAATTCTGTATTTATTTGGAGACGTGTTAGGTAAAATATCTTGGTAATCGTTTGCTTCGATTACTTTAAAGTTATAATTGGAATATCCAAGTTCGGCACTCAAATTTTTATTATAAAAATACATTAGATTGAGCTCCACACCACCCTGAACAATCTTACCAACATTCGTATTAGACACAACAAATGTAGGAACACCTTTATAGTCAGATAAACGTAATTTATCTCTTGCATTTAGTGGTGAATAAACCATTGATTTAACTAAATCTGTGTATTGCTTTAGGTTTTCGGGTAAGTTTGGAGTCCATTCTGGAATATCTGGATTTACTTTCGGTAGAAAATTAGTAACAAAATCGTTGATTTGATTATAATACACATCTGCTGAAAACTTGAAATGATTGAAGAATGTGCCTTCATAGCCAAAATCAATACCAACATTATTCTCAACTTTAAGATTTGGATTACCAACTGCTTTAGAATTGAACGCATTTAAACCGAAATTTAGTTCTGGATTGGTGCCTGTTAATGCTGCAAGAGTATCATTGATTTGCTTTTGGATTGCTGTAAAGTTCACTGGCTTTTTAGTTTTTGGGTCAAATGCTGGTGCATCTGGAGTTAAACGATATAATTCAGAATAGTTTGGTCTTTGGAATGACCTTCCACCCGAAATTCTAAAGTTATGATTGCTTTTTGGTTTATAGACAAATGCAATTCTTGGTGAAAATTGAGTTTCGTGTATCGAAGCAAAGTCTACACGTGCGGAGGCAACAATGTCAATTTTGAAATTAGTTTTATAGTCAACTTGTGAGTAAAGTCCAGTATAGTTAGCATCAACATCATTTGGTAATGATGTGCCAAAAGTACGGATAAATTGGAAATCTTGACTGGCACCAAACACAAATGATAAATTATCCATTGCTTTCAAATTATATTGAGATTCAATAAAAATATCTTTTGAATTATCTAAAAGTGGAGCATTTGGCACCATCAGCCACATTGTATCCATTACGTGTCTTTGCATATAATGTGCTTGAAGGTGGAAATTATTTGTATTAAAAGCAATACGTGCATAAGGACGTTCCACATCTTTAACAAATGTTCTTCCCAAGCCAAACACAAACATTTCATTTGTATTTCGGGAATAACCGAATTCAGAAGTAATTACTTTTTCTTTTCCTAAATCAAAATCCATTCTGAACGAGCCATATAAAGACTGGGTCATTCTATCATCATCAGTTAAAACTTTCCTCTCAAGAGGCAAGCCAGCATATTCTAAAAATTGAATTGAATCTCGGCGGGTTGAATAATTCAATCTTTGAGAAGCACCAAGGGAAAGTTTGTAGCTAAATAAACTCCATTCACCAGCGTATCGAGCATCTGCTCGGTAGGTTTGATAATCGCCTGCAATAACCGAGCCTTTGGCTCCCAAAACTTCTTTTGGTGAGTATGAGGTTAAGTTCAACACGCCATTAAAAGCGTTTGCTCCATAAAGTGATGCTGCTGGACCACGCACAAATTCAATTCGAGAAAATTCATCAAGTGGCATTGAAAATGAGTTCCATTCTTGAGCACCAAGCAGTGGCATTGAGGCATCACGACCATCTTGCAATACTAAAACTCGGCGATTTAATCCACTATTGAAGCCGCGAGTATTTACAATAAAATCCGAAGCACCATTTTGGAGTACATCAATTCCAGTGAAATTCTGAAATGCTTGAGCAATTTGCCCTGTGCGGGAAATTGCTCTAATTTGTTCGGGAGATTGTGAATAAATTGCCGCAGGTGATTCAGTAATTTTCTGCTTTTGTCTTGTTGCACTATACACTGTTACGTCATCAAATTTGAAGACCTTTGGAGTTAAACTAACTAATAAATCTGATTCCGAGTTAGAAACATTAAGATTAGTTTGCAATAATTCATACTTAGATGATTTGACATCAATGTTTATTGTAGTAAAACTATGTTTAGGTAACTGAATTTTGCCTTCTTTATTGGTTGAGTAGGTTTGATTCAATTCTTTCACAAATACTTTTGCATTTGGAATTGGTTTATTGTCTTCCCGATTTACAACATTGATAGTTTGAGCAAAAATTGTTTGAGCAAAAATTGGGAAATATAAATTTAGAAATAAAATAATCAATAAAAGTTTTTTCATAAACTTCTCTTAAACTGTTGATAAAAAAAATTAAATTACAAAATTAACGCAATCTTCATAAATGTCTAAAAATTCTGATAAAATCATTGCAGTTGCTCCCCATAATACTTGTTTTGGATGAATTTTCCAATTAGGAACAAGCACATTTTCGTTACCGAATTTCCAGTTTTCAATATGAAAATTATCTTTTTGACGAAAAAAATCTATTTCAATTTGAAATACTTCCTCAACTTCGGTTGGATTTATTAAGAAATCTACTTTTTTACTTAAAAATGCAGCAAAAGGATGGATAATGGAATTTGAAGGTTGAACATATAATGTGGAGAGTGCGAAAAGTATTTGTAAATTTTCTCTATTCACCCCAATTTCTTCTTCAGTTTCGCGTAAAGCAGTTTCCAAATAGGTTTCATTATCTTCAACTCTGCCACCGGGAAAGCTGATTTGACCCTTGTGGTTAAGTAAATCTGCACTTCTTAAAGTGAAAAGAACATTGAATTTACTTTCATTTTCAGTTAAAATAAGCAATACAGAGCTATGTTTAGCATTTTTGTCAGGCTTGAATCGCCTAAATGGCAGTCCATTTACAAGCGGAGAGGCTTTTTTCTGCGCATCAAATCCTTTCAAATCATTAGTAGTAATTTGAGATAATTTTTCTAAAATAAAATTTATAAATAAATTATTAGTAGATACTTTATTTTCTGAATTCATAGCCTTTTAGATGCTTTTTTATTATTGCTAAGTATGCTTCTCGTCCCATTCCAGTTTGCGATGAAGTTGGCAGAATGTCCATTGCAAAATTGCAATTTTGAGTAATAAATTTCCATTCCTCTACTCGTTCGTCAATTTGTTTTTGGGATATTTTATCACATTTTGTTAGTACAATTAAATAAGTTCTTTGATTATTTTCTAACCACTCAATCAAACTTAAATCTATTGCCATTGGCGGATGTCGGGAATCTACAAGTACTGTTATAAATCGTAATTGTTTTCTATTTGTAAAATAGTAATAAATCATTTGTTCCCAATATTCCCTTGATGTCTTGCTTGCTTTTGCGTATCCAAAACCAGGCATATCAGCTAAAATATATTTATCCTCAATTTTGTAAAAGTTGATGCTTTTTGTTTTCCCAGGATTAGAGCTAATTTTTGCTAAATTCTTTCTTAATAAAATTGAATTAATAAAACTCGATTTACCAACATTCGAGCGTCCTGTAAAAGCAAATTCAGGAAGTTGTTCATTAGGGTAATCACCTTTCTTGGCACTATTGAATATAAAATTTGCATTAATTGTATTCATTTATTTCTCCTGAATTATTTAACTGATTTAAGCTTATTTGTAAAATATCTATCATTTATAAATGGTGCAATTTCGGAAATTAGTACGCCCACAATCATAATAATTGCACCCAAAATCTCCCTTGTGGAAAATACAATACCAAACACAAATATTGACGCCACCGAAGCAATAACAGGCTCTAATGAAAATATGAGTGCTGCTTTTACTGGATTTGTGAATTTCTGATATGCTGTATGCAAAAATGTAACAATGAAAGATGCTATTAAGCCATTGTAAAGAAGTGCAATAATCAAGTTTTTGTTTAAATCAATATGAAAAGATTTAAAATCAAAAATGAAGAATGTGATTGTAGTCATTGCAATGATAATCAAAAACTGAATAAATACTAATTGAGCAGTGTATTGCATTCCTTCTTTTTGCTTGGTAAGAATATCGATATAAGTTATATAAAATGCCCAAAATAAAGTAGAAAATAAAGTAAGAATATCACCAAAATTCAGGTTGTTGAAATCAGGATTACTAAAAAGCCACAAACCAATTGTAGCAACCAAAACTGCAATAAGCGAATATTTCCCAACAGGTTTATTCACTAATAATTTATATACAAATGGCACTAATGGAATAGCAAGTCCGGTAATAAATGCTGATTTGGGAACTGTAGTTAGTTTTAGCCCATAAGTTTGCAATACAAATCCACCCCCAAAAAACAAACCCAGAATTATTCCATTTTTTATAGTATCTTTGGGAATATTTTTCAGATGCTTTTTAAAAAATACTGGCACCATCAATAATGCTAAAGAAAATCTAAACAATACAAACAATGATTCATTGGTTGATTCCAATCCAATTTTAGTAAAAATAAATGTAAATCCCCAAAAAAGAGTTATCACTACCATTAATCCGTCTGCTTTGATCTGCTTCATTAGTTTTATTGAAATTAAAAATCTTATTTTAGACGATATTGAATCAAAGTTATTCATAACTGCCAATTTTTATTAATATTGCAAAGCAAAATTTAATTTTTTGTAATTTTACATTTTTGATTTAAACAAATTAGAATTATGATAACAAAAGATAATATTTCGGCTCTGGATAGTTCCAATATGTTTGCAACATTAGTTGATTTTCATAAACAAATCCGAGCATTCAATATTGATAGTCAAAAGAAAATTAAATTGCAAAATCCTCACAAAATCAATAAAATTGTAATATTCGGCATGGGAGGTTCGGCAATTAGTGGTGATTTAGCTCGTAGCATTATTTCGAATAATAACCCAGAAATCGAAATTCCAATCACGGTTGTAAGGAACTATCAAGTTCCAAATTGGATTGATAATGACACTCTGGTAATTGCAATTTCATATTCGGGTAATACAGAAGAAACCATCACCAGCTTGCAGAAATCAATGGAGAAAACAAACAAAATCGTTTGTATTACTTCGGGTGGGGAATTAGAGCAAATTGCCAAAAACAAAAATTTTCCACTTCTGATGATTCCTTCTGGTTATCAACCCCGAGCTGCTTTAGGATATTTGTTTATTGCAGTTTATAATTTTTTAGTTTCGAGTTTTTGTAAGGTCTGCACTCTTTCGCGAACCGTGATTGAAGAGCAAATGCTTGCTGATTTCTTGGAAGCAAAAGCAAAAGTTTACTCTGAATTGACCGAAAATAATCCTGCTTTATCATTGGCTAAGAAACTTGTAGGCAAACAAGTTATAGTTTATTCTTCAAGCAATATTCTGGATATTGTTAATTTGCGATGGCGAGGACAAATGCAAGAAAATGCTAAAAATTTGGCTTTCGGAGGTTATTTGCCCGAGATGAATCACAATGAAATAAATTCATATCAATTCCCGCAAATAATTATTGAAAATAGTCATATTTTGTTTTTGCTTGACCCATCGGATAATCCAAGAGTGAAAAATCGAATTAGAGCAACACACGAGATTATTAATACAAAATGGAATAATGCACAAATATTGGAAAGTTCAGAGGAAATCCCATTAATTAGAATTTTTGATTTGATATATTTGGCAGATTGGACAAGTTATTATTTAGCAATCTTAAATAATCAAGATCCAACACCAATCCCATTAATTTCGCAATTAAAAGACATAATGTCGAAATATTAAATAAATATTACAATTACAAATAAAATCAAATAAATATGGAAAAAGTAGGTATCATAATGGCAGGCGGTTCGGGTAATCGCTTTTGGCCCCTTAGCAGAATTAACCGCCCAAAGCAATTAATAAAATTTGATGATAATTCTCCAACCTTATTAGAAGAAGCTATTCTTAGAGCAAGTAAAGTTATTCCAAAGGAAAATATCTTTATTATTACAAATCAATATTTGAAGGAACAAATCGAGGAATTAATTACCGATTTGCCAAAGGAAAATATTATTGCCGAACCAATGAAGCGAAATACAGCTCCTTGTTTGGCTCTTGCTTCTTCAATAATTTCCACAAGATTACAATCGAGAAATATTAAAGCACAAGATATTGTTGCGGCTGTTCTGACTGCGGATCAAAGGATTTTTCCATTTGATTCATTTAGTGCGCTAATCACACCGTTAATGAAATATGTTTATTATAATCCTTCGTTAGCAACGATTGGCATCCGCCCCAGCAGACCCGAAACTGGTTATGGATATATTGAAGTAGAAAGAGATTTTGACTATACCAAAGATACTTTGCAAATTCAACCTGTGCGTTCATTTCACGAAAAGCCATCTCAGGAAAAAGCAAATGACTTTTTCCATAGTCAAAAGTATCTGTGGAATTCGGGAATGTTTTTCTATAGATTAGATGTATTTAATGAAAAATTATCCAAATATTGCCCCAAAGTGGGGGAGATGATGGATAAAATGGGCGAAATCATTGCACGGAATCCGTTCGAAGATAATTTTTCGTACAATCCGGAAATTTTGCAATTATATAGTCAAATGCCTGATATTTCCATCGATTTTGCATTAATGGAAAAAGCACAAAAAATGGTTGTTGCTCCTTCAACATTCTCTTGGGAAGATTTAGGCTCTTACGATACATTGCCAAGAATTTATTCAGTAGATGATAATCAAAATTATATACAAGGAAATGTATTAGAAATTGACACAACAAAATCTATTTTAATCAATCGTACGAGCGAGGAAAAAAATACTCTTTTAACAGTTTTAGGGTTTTCAAATACAGTTGTTGCAGTTACTGATGATGCAGTAATGATTTGTCCATTAGAAAGAGTTCAAGAAGTAAAACGCATAGTGCAAGAATTGGATAAAACTAATAAAAACAAATGGTTATAAGGATGCAATAATATTGTTTTGCAAGAATAATAAAAATATTAGTCAAAGCAATTATATCGTATAATTAACAAAATAAATTTAATTAATAATATGCATAAAATTCTTTTTTTTAATTTTTTTATTTTATATTTTAAAATTAAGAAAGTATTATATTTTACTAATATATAAATGAGTGTGAATATATTATTATATTAAAAGAAATTAATTAAAATGACAAAAAAATTTAGTAATTTTGTATTATTACTTTTTAGAAATTAATATTTTTTATTGAGGTTTCAAATGGCAAAATCCTTAGGTGATATTGTAATTAATATTGAAAAATGCAAAGGATGCGAGCTGTGTATAGCAGCTTGTCCGATGGAAACAATAGCATTATCACCAAAAATCAATCAAAAAGGCTATCATTACGCAATCAAAGTGCAAGACAATTGTACTGGTTGTTTGAATTGTGAATTGGTATGTCCCGAAGCAATTATCACAGTTTATCGAAAAATAGTTAAATAAAGGAGTAGAAAATGGGTGAAATTAGATTAATGAAAGGCAACGAAGCACTTGCTGAGGCTTTGATTCGTGTTGGCTGTGACGGATATTTTGGTTATCCAATTACTCCTCAATCCGAGGTGATTGAATACTTATCAAAAGAAGCGACTAACAGAACTGGAATGGTCGTTTTACAAGCAGAAAGCGAGGTTTCCTCGATTAATATGCTTTACGGTGCAGCTGGTACTGGGAGAAGAGTTGTAACTACTTCGTCAAGTCCTGGTATTAGTTTAATGCAAGAGGGAATTTCTTACATTGCTGGTGCAGAACTTCCTTGTTTAGTTGTAAATGTTATGCGTGGTGGTCCTGGTTTAGGAACTATCCAACCATCTCAATCTGATTATTTCCAAGCTACCAAAGGCGGCGGGCATGGCGATTATCACTTAATCGTCTTAACTCCATATAATGTGCAAGAAATGGTTGACTTTGTTAAACTTGGTTTTGAATTATCCGAAAAATATCGCGTTCCTGCTATGGTTTTGGCTGATGGGGCGATGGGTCAAATGATGGAGAAAGTTGAACTTTTCGATCAAATTCCTCGAAGAACAGAATTCCCAGAATGGGCAACTACGGGCAAACCACACGATAAAGAAAGAAGAATTGTTACTTCATTATTTATCGAACCAGAAGTTATGGAACAAGTTAACTTAAGATTGCAAGCAAAATATAGGCAGATCGAAGCCGAAGAAACTCGCTTCCAAACAATGAATTTAGAGGATGCTGAATATGTTTTCACAGGATTTGGATTAGGTTCCAGAATTGCTATGAAAGCAATGGAATTAGCTCGCGAAAAAGGCTACAAAGTTGGCTTAATTCGTCCCCAGACTGTTTATCCATTCCCTTATGCAATTTATAGAGAAACAGCCCCTAAAATCAAAGGTATTTTAGATATAGAAATGAATTCTGGTCAGATGGTTGAAGATGTTCGTTTAGCAGTTGGCGACAAAACAAGAGTAGAATTTTACGGAAGAATGGGCGGTATGATTGCCGATCCCGAAAGTGTATTAAAGCATTTTGAAAAAGTATATTTAGGAGTTGAATAATGTCTAATTTAGTAGAAGTTCCTGTTAATCCAGAAGTTGTTCAGGATCAATTTGTAGTTTATAAAAAGCCAAAAACATTAACTGATAAACCTTTGCACTACTGTCCAGGTTGTGCTCACGGTGTTGTGCATAAACTCCTTATGGAAGTAGTTGATGAAATGGATATTCAAGATAAAATTATCGGCGTAGCTCCCGTTGGTTGTTCAGTTTTTGCTTATGATTATATGAATATCGATATGCAAGAAGCCGCACACGGACGTGCTTGTGCTGTAGGAACAGCAATTAAAAGAATGATGCCCGATAAATTTGTCTTCACTTACCAAGGTGATGGCGATTTGGCTGCTATTGGTATTGCCGAAACTATTCACGCAGCAAATCGTGGCGAAAATATGTTAGTTGTTTTTATTAATAATGCTGTGTATGGTATGACTTCTGGTCAGATGGCTCCCACTACTTTGCCAGATATGGTAACAACAACTACTCCCTTTGGTCGCGATGTTAAAACAATGGGCTATCCTTTACGAATGAGTGAATTATTGGCTCAATTACCAGCTACATATTATATTACTCGCCAGTCTGTACATAATGCTGTTAGTGTGCGTAAAGCAAAAAAAGCATTAAGACAAGCATTAGAATATCAAAAAGAAGGCAAAGGTTTTTGTATGGTGGAATTTGTTGGTAATTGTCCTTCAAACTGGAGAATGACTCCATTAGAAAGTCAAAAATTCGTAGAAGAAAAAATGACTCAATATTATGTTGTAGGTGATGTAAAAGTTCCAGGAGGTAAATAATATGACTGAAGAAGCAATTTTCGCAGGATTTGGTGGGCAAGGTATCTTGTCTATGGGTATGATATTAGCTTATGCTGGTATGATTGAAAATAAAGAAGTATGCTGGATGCCATCTTATGGTCCAGAAATGCGTGGTGGTACTGCTAATGCAACTACTATCGTTTCAGATACTTTAATCTCTTCACCAATTATTTCAAATTACGATACTGTTGTGGCTTTAAATCAACCTTCTGTTGATAAATTTGAAGAGAAGATTAAGCCGAATGGTACAATTATTTATGATGCATCAAATATTTTACGACCTCCAACTCGTAAAGATATAAACATTTATGGTGTTGCAGGAAGCGAAATAGCAATCAAATTAAAAAATATTCGTGTTTTGAATATGATTATTTTGGGTTCATTTATCGCGGCTCGCAAAACAGTAAAGCCCGAATCTGTTTATGAAGCACTTAAAAAAGTTCTACCAGAACGCTATCATCATTTACTGCCAGTTAATCAAAAGGCATTTGAAGAAGGAATGGCTTTGATATAGGCAAATCTGATTATAAAATTATCTAATAATTAAAATTTACAAATGTGGCTGTCTCATATCTCTTCAACTCCACGCTTAAGCGTGGGGTTGAAGGCTTTTTCCAATTATTTATATAGGCAGACCAAGATCTACCCCACAGATTTACGCAGCACTCAACGCCTAACACCCTCAAACCTTATTTACATTATTAATTATGCAAATTACGAAATAAGGTTTTTAAGTTTCGTTAGATCATTTTTCTCTGCTAAGGTTATTATGTTAAATAAGGTTTTAAAAAAAATTTTTATTTACAAATGATCAACTTGTGAGACATCCTCTTTTTTTTGATAAGAAAATTTTATGTTTACTATTGAAATAGGATATAATCTACTATTTAAAAAAAACTTCCGAATATTATTGAAACATTCGGAAGCATTTTAATTGATTTGAATAATAAAATAAGTCTTTTATGGATAGATTCTATAAATCATTCTTGGGAAAGGAATTACCTCACGAATATGTGAAGCTCCCGTAATCCATTTTACCATTCTTTCCACACCCATTCCAAATCCACTATGTGGAACTGAACCAAAGCGACGTAAATCTAAATACCATTGATAATCTTCTTCGGGTAAATTCTCGTGGCGAATTCGCTCGAGAAGTAAATCTTCATTGTCTTCACGTTGGCTACCGCCAATTATCTCGCCACCTTTTTCGGGAGCAAGCATATCCATTGCTAATACTACTTTTTCATTGTCGGGATCGCGTTTCATATAAAATGCTTTAACTTCAGCGGGATAACGATGAATAATACAAGGTTTGTCAAATTGTTCCATTATTGCTTCTTCTTGTGGCGAACCAAAGTCTTCACCCCACGGAAATGGCAAAATTTCCACTTCTTTACCATCTACTTTCTTTTTTAATGGAATTTTATTATCTTGCAACCATTTTACTGCTTCGTCATAACTTAAACGATAGAAAGGACGCTTGATAGCTTCAAGTTTGGAAATGTCGCGTTCCAATATTTCTAATTCTTTTCTATTTGTTTTCAAAACATATTCCACAATATATACAACGAGGTCTTCAGCCAAGTCCATATCATCATTTAAATCAAAGAAAGCCATCTCGGGTTCTACCATCCAAAATTCAGTTAAATGTTTGCGTGTTTTCGATAATTCAGCACGGAAAGCAGGACCAAAAGTATAAACTCTACCCAAAGCCATAGCAGAAGCTTCTGCATAAAGTTGTCCTGATTGCGACAGATAAGCACTTCCCATATCAAAGTATTTTGTTTCGAACAAAGTGGAAGTACCTTCGCAAGCACTTGGAGTAAGCATAGGTGAATCCATTTGCTTGAAACCATTGCTGTCAAAGTAATCTTTTATAGCTTTTATAACAGACGCACGAACTCGCATAATTGCGTGCTGACGCGAAGAACGCAACCATAAATGACGATGTTCCATCAAAAAAGCATCGCCGTGATCTTTAGGGGTAATTGGGTAATCGGTGGAAATATGATAAATTTCAATTTCCTTGACATCAACTTCAAAGCCACTTGGAGCACGTTCATCTGCACGCACAGAACCGATAATTTTAACCGCTGATTCTTGAGTTAATTTTTTAGCATTTGCAAACACTTCTTCGGAGACATTTCCCTTGAATGTAACGCATTGCACAGTACCAGTGCCATCGCGTAATTGGATGAAAACTAATTTACCTTTTTCGGTTTTGTTTGCAACCCAACCTCGTAGGATTACATCTGAATTTGCATACTTGCTTAAGTCTTCGATATAATGAAAACTTTTATATCTTGATTCCATTTTTATATTTGTTTAGTTATTAATAAGTTCAAAATTATATTACAAAATTAATGATATTCAATAAAATACATCATTCTAAAGGTGAATAAAGAGTAATTGAACTAAAATGAATATTGGCAAGAGTATTATCAAAGAAAATTTATACATATAGGCAAAAAAGTGTGGCATAGGCACTTTTTGTTGTTCAGCAATTGCTTTTACCATAAAATTCGGACCATTTCCAATATAAGTCATAGATCCGAACATCACTGCACCTGCAGAAATTGCAGTCAAGAATATTTCTGGAATACCAGCAATTAGTTTTATGTTTGCAAATTGCTCTGGTGCACTATGTACTAATCCCAAAGCAAGTGAATAGAATGTAACGGCAGTAGGAGTATTATCCAAGAATGAGCTAAGAAAGCCAGTATAATAATAAAATAAAACAGGAGAATTAACACCCAAAGTGGAAGCATTTGTTTCAAGATATAATAATACTGGTACCATAGTGATAAATATACCGAAGAAAAGGAATGCAACTTCTTCTATAGGATGCCAAGAAAATTTGTTTGCTTCACGAACTTTCTTTTTGGTAAATATAAGTGAAGCAAAAGCCATTAGAAGAATAACAATTTCTCTTGAAAAAGTTAAGTACTTGTTTTCTTTTAATTCTGGTATAACATTAGAATTGATTAAAGCAACAGAAAGAACAACGCCAAGGAGCCAAAGAAAGTTTAACTTTCCTGCAATAGAAATTGGAGTGATATTATCGTGGTCAAACTTCAAATTTTCGGGAGATTCTTTCTTATATTGCAAATAATCATATATGTAGTAAACAATAAGCAAAATAAAATTAGTAGTTGCCCATTCAACACTTAATTTTAAGAACCATTCAAATGGAACTCCACGAAGATAAAGCATAAACAAAGGAGGATCACCAATTGGAGTTAATAATCCACCAGCATTAGCAACGATTGCAATAAAAAACAGAACTGAATGAGTTTTGAATTTTCTTTCTGAATTGATTTTAAGTAAGGGTCGAATCAAAAGCATAGCCGCACCGGTTGTGCCCATCAATGATGCCAACACTGCCCCAATTGCTAATAGAATTGTATTATTCTTGGGAGTTGCTTCTATATCTCCATCAACAAAAATTCCACCTGTAATAACAAATAATGCACCCAATAAAATCAGGAACGGAACATAATCAAATATTATTGAATGTTCTAATTGATGAGTCATACCATTTGCAATTAACCAAATTGCTGTTGGAATACCCAAAACTAACGAGACGATAAGTTTATTTCTGTTCGAATCCCAAAACTTTTCTGCAATAAGTGGCATCACAGCTATTGCTCCAAGCATTAAAACAAATGGGGTACCGCTCCATAGAGGAATAGAGATTGGAAGGTGCATTATTTTTGCCTATAAACTTTTATTTATAAAAAAATAAAGACGAAAAGAAATTGTAAATTATTATAATGAATTGAGATTTGTATAGTATTTCTTCGGATGAATTTATTTAAACTGAAAATCTCCAAATAACTTTAAGCAAGACAGACATATCTTTCAAATCAAATACTTTGCCTTCGGTTGCAATTCTCTGATTGACAACAAAATAAACATCGCTACCCACAACTGGTATCCAATTAATTCTAAAATTAAGGAGAATATCTTCGATTTCATCATTCCATTGTGCAAATAAAGTAGAATATAATTTTGGATTAAATGAATATTCGATTCTTCCCGATATTTGATTACTTATAAATTTTAAAGCATCTCTTTCAATGTCATTTAAGGAATAACTGCCTGACATACTTAATTTGCTCGTTAGACTATATTGCATATATGCTTCTAATGCCAAATAATCAGCATCATAATAATCGCCTACACCAAACCAAAACCAACTTGTTAATCTGCGTCCGCCATAAGTATCTACCTGTAATGTATAAATATTATAATCATATTTACCAGCAGCAAATTCAAAATTATCACTAATGGAAAATGCTTCGTCTAATCTATCATAATTATATTCAATTTGAAATTTCACAAAATCTCCGCTTATAAATGATAATCCGATGGGAGTTAATTCATATCTCATACTTTCCACTTTGTTTGTCTCGTCAGTTAAATATGTGTTAAAATCAATTGGAACAAAGTAGAAATTACGAATTCCATTCCATCCATTCACTCTTGGCTTGATTTCTATTCTATTTGAGATATGCTTGATATTTCGCCTTCGCACATATCCAAGTTCGGGATTGAAATTTTTCTGAATTTGATTATATAAAAATTCAGATTCAAGGAAACTATTAGGATAATTTAAATATAATGTAATACTGTTATTGTCTGTATTCTTACCATTTTGTGTGTTTGTTTGTGCAAACGCTCCCGCCACATTCAAATTATATTTTCCCAAAAATTCCGAAGTAGAATAATTTCCATCTATTCCATAAGCAAAATTTCTCTGATTCTCATTATATTTTGAAGTGAAAATACCGCCGATTGTATAATTTGTATTCAAATTATGCTCTACTCGACCAACTGAATAATTCGTGGACATCAAATCATTTTGTTTATCGGTTTGAATTGACAATAAACCAATATTCGTAGAATTTACACTACCTGTAAGTTTAGTGCCAACAATGATAGGCACCAAATTTCCATTATCAATGCCAATATTTCTACTATAAAATAAATTGTCTGAACCATTAAGCAAAAAATTGAATATTGATGAATTTTCTAAAAAGAAATCACGCTTTTCTGGATAATATTTTGAAAAGCGAGTAATATTCACTTGTAATTGATCTGATTCAATTTGAGCAAAGTCGGTATTAAAAGTAGTTGATAAATTCAAACTATTTGTTATTGGATAGATAATCTCTCCACCAATTTTTGTAATATCTTTGCGTTCCTCCCCCGAAATAAAACTTAATCCACCCAAAGCATAAGGTTTGAAAATCAAATTCTCTTGTCCTGTGATATTCTTGAAATCTTCAATTTTACCCGCAACCATCAAATTTGTAAAATCATTATCCAAAGCCCAACCTTGCCAACGAACTTGCTCTACTTTATGTCGAATATTTCTTTCAAAATTTGCCCCCCAAGTTTGAATTTCTGTATCAGGAAATTTCAAAGTTGAAAATGGAATTTCAATCTCAGCAAACCAACCTTCATCTGTAATTTTTGTTTCCACATCCCAAATTCCATTCCAAGAAAAGTTGCCATCTTGAAGACGCGAAATTAACGCATCACCTCGGGCTCCATTTGCATTAACAATAAATAAATAACCACTTGTTTGTTGATTGTAAGGGTCTAAAACTATTTGAAAAATATCATCACGCCAATATTCAAAGTCGCGTTTCATTCCTTTTTTTACAATACTTTCTGCGTTTTTATCATAGCACCAAACACCAATATATAATGTATTGGAATTATAGCAAATTGCAACTTCTGTTAATTCAGTTGAGGGTTTGCCATTATCAGGCTCTCGCTGCAAGAAATTTGTAACTTTACTTGCATTTTCCCAACATTTTTCAGAAAAATTGCCATCTAATTCAATCTCTTCAGATAATTGAAAAGGATTGACGATATTTTGAGCAGTTGTTTGAGATTTTGAAAAAGTTGCATTAAAAAATAATAAGATAGCAAATAATGAAGAGAAAATTAGAATTTTTTGCATTTTTTAAAAATAAATTTAGAATTTACAAGTTGATTTTTTAAAATACGAACAAAACAAAAAAAAGTTTAATTTTCTGAAAAAAAGAAAATAATAAATTTAATTATTACTTGATAAATATAAAATTTAATAATGTTGAACAGTTAAAAAAGTTATTCGTTCATCAAGTTATTATTTAAATAAACATTTGCAGGTAGAACTTTTCCATTCATATAAATTTCAGGATTTACAATATCGCAAGTAATAAAACGAGTTTTTACGCCAGACTCAAGGAACATAGTTAAAGTGCGATTATAAGCGGGTTTCATATCACCTTTTGTGGTTTGGTCATAGAAATCTTGTCCGTTCTGATGAATTATTACCTCAGAAATTCCTGTCTGAATAATTGCCCTTGCACAATCAGCACAAGGCATCCATGGCACATATAATTTACAACCTTTCAGACTTGTTCCTCGCCTTGCGGCATTATAAATTGCATTTCTTTCGGCGTGTTCCACCCAAAAGTACTTTTCACCATTGTCGCGACTTATTCTTTTTTCGTCTCTATCAATTTCCATTCCACGGGGAAGTGAATTATAGCCTGTGGAAACAAGAACATTATCGCTATCAACAATTACCGAACCCACATGCGTCATCGGGTCTTTGCTACGCATTCCTACTAAATAACATAAAGTAATGTATAATTGATCCCAATCTGGTCTGAGCATAATTTTCACCTTTTCAAATTTAACTTTACAAAATTAAGAATAATTTCCGTGTAAATGCTAATTTAAAGTACACGAATTTTTCTCTGGGGTATAGGGTCAATATGGTGCAATTTAAATAAGAGTTTCCCCATTTTAAACATTAAAAATACAACAAACACTTATTGAGGCTATGATAAAAAACCGCCTTGATATTTTTTTTACACATTTTTGTAATATTTCTCAAAATAATGTGTTATATATTTGTTGATTTTAATAATTATTTGGTAAATTAGTAAAAAGAAATATTGCAGAAACAATAAAAGTGCAAAAATGAGAGATGAAACAATATTAGGCAAGTTCGGAATAGGGCATAGAATGGGCTTATTGGCTTATTGTGGACACTTCAGCCAATATTTTATTGTATCATCACGCAAATTAACTATTCGCAACTCAAGAGGCTGTCTCATAAGTCAGAGTTGCTGTCATTCCCACGAAAGTGGGAATCCATAAATCCGCTCTGGCAGTGGATTACCGTTTGCGCGGGAATGACAATTTTGAACAATTCCGGAATTATGAGACAGCCACATTGTTGTTACATCCACTGCAATCCATCATTCCGAAGGCTCTAAATCTTCGGAAGGAAAGGAGTACCGCCTGTTTATTTGCAATTATTGTGTTTTTCTTAACATAATATTTGTAGTATCTTAATTTTCCGTTATTAATTTGCTTTTTTTATTATTTAAATAATGGAGATTTTGATGAAAAGATTATTCTTTCTTCTCTTCTTTGCTATAATAGCAACAAATTTGACTTTTGCTCAAGAATTTATGAAAATTAAACACTTGGGCTCTTACCACACTGGAATCTTTGACGAAGGTGCTGCAGAAATTACAGCATATTGTCCAGCAAACAAAACTGTGTTTTTTACGAATGCAAATGATAACACTATCGAAGTAATTAACATCAGCGACCCAACTAATATTACTTTTGTGAAAAGCATTGATTTATCTACTTGGGGCGATGGTGTGAATAGCGTTTCAATTTATCAAGGAATTGTGGCTGTAGCCGTGGAATCCGATCCCAAACAAGATAATGGCAAAGTTGTATTTTTTGATGGAAATGGAAATTATATTCATAATGTTACAGTTGGTGCTTTACCTGATATGTTAACTTTTTCACCAAATGGCAATTATGTATTAGTTTGCAACGAAGGCGAACCAAATGATGATTATACAAATGATCCCGAAGGTAGCGTTTCTGTGATTGATTTATCAAATGGAGTATTGAATGCAACTGTTGCGACTGCTGATTTTAACGATTATGATGGTCAAGAAAATGATTTGAGAGCTTTAGGCATTCGTATTTTTGGTTTAAATAATCCAACTGCTTCCAAAGATTTTGAACCTGAATACTTAACTATTGATGCAAATAGCCAATATGCTTATGTAACATTGCAAGAAAATAATGCAATTGCAAAAGTTGATATTGCTAATGCAGAAATTTTGTGGGTTAAGCCACTTGGTTTTAAAGATCATAGTGTAGTAGGTAATGAATTAGATGCAAGTGACAAAGATGGCAAAATTAATATTAAAAATTGGCCTGTTTATGGAATGTATTTACCCGATGGTATTACTTCCTTTGTTTATAATGGTAAAACTTACTTAATTACTGCCAACGAAGGCGATGCTCGTGAATATGATGATTTTGAAGAAGAAAAAAAGGTTAGCAAATTAACATTAGACCCACAAGCATTCCCAAATGCTGATGAATTGCAAGAAAATGAAAATTTAGGAACTTTGAAAGTAACAACAACTCTTGGCGATGTAGATAATGATGGAGATTACGATAAACTCTACAGCTTTGGTGGTCGCTCATTTACTATTTGGGATGATCAAGTAAATTTAGTTTGGGATAGTGGTAGTGAATTTGAAAAGAAAATTGCTCAAATTAATCCAACATTTTTTAACACATCAAATTCAAAAAATGCTTTTGATGACCGTAGTGATGCAAAAGGTCCAGAACCAGAAAATGTTATTGTTGCTGAATTAAATGGCGAATTATATGCTTTCATAGTTGCCGAAAGAGTTGGTGGCTTCTTTGTTTATAATATTTCGAATCCAACAGCACCATATTATGTTAATTATATGAATCATCGTGATTTTTCCGCTCCATTCCCAAAGAAACCAACAAAAAGTGAACTTGAACAAATTGGCGACTTAGGTCCAGAAACTATCAAATTTATCTCAGCTGATAAATCTCCAAATGGACATAATCTTGTAGTTGTTCCAAATGAAGTTAGTGGTAGCGTTTCTGTTTTTCAAATCATTTTGGAACCAAAAGTAAATTTAGTTAATAAATCAACTTGTAAAAATATCCCAGTTGCATTGGGTAATTTTGATTTAAATAACAAAAATATTTCAGTTTTGTATGGTTCGGGCGACTATACTTATACTTGGTCAAATTCGGGGTATTTATTAAATAAAACAACTTCAAATCCAATTTTCAATAATCCAGTATCAAATAAAACTTTCCAATTAACTGTAAAAGATAATGAAACTGGCTATTCAGCTACCGGCAATATGACGGTAACAGTTTTTCCAAAGCCAAACTTCACCATTCCATCATTTGTTTCTGTTCCAAATGGCTCATCAATCAATTTAAACAGTAAGGTTAAAAATTTAGTTGGAACTGCTCCTTTTGCTTATAATTGGACAGATGCAACAAATACAGAAATTGAAGAGCCAACATTAGTTTATCCTTCTGCAGGCTTGAACAAATATTATTTGACTATTGCTGACAATAATGGCTGCACTTCTGCAACCAAGAGAATGATTGTTTATGTTCCAACGCATAAAATGCCTGTTGATGATGATGTAATTGTTGGTGAAAATGGCAATTTCTTTGCTTCAGTTTATCCAAATGTAACGAATGGTGAATTTAATATTTTTGCTTATTCCCAAGAAACTAACAATTATTCAATTGAAATTTTTGATGCAACTGGCTCAACAGTGAAAACTCAAAATATTCAAATCGACAATTCTGATGTTCAATTCGATTTATCGAATCTTTCAAATGGTTTGTATATTATAAAAATCAGTAATGGAAATGATTTTATTGTAACTAAAGTAGTGAAAATAGACTAATAATTCTGATATTAATAAATTTATTCAATAATTAATAATTAATTAATTAATTAGAAAAATTTGTATTGATTCCATTAACTACAAAAATCCTTCCGAATTTTAACTTTCGGAAGGATTTTTTCTTTTTTACAATTTATTGATAAACTGAAATAATATATTAATAGAATTGGTCGTCTTGGTCGTCGTTGTATAAGAATTCATCATTCAAAACATCTTCGTATTCGGGCCATAAATCTTCAATTCCTTCAATCAAAACTTCCTCGTCCTCAATTTCCAATATATTATCAATTACGAGTTGTGGGCAACCTGCACGCATTGCATAATCAAGTAATTCCTCTTTGGTTGCAGGGAAGGGCGCATCTTCTAAAAATGATGCTAATTCTGGTGTCCAAAACATATTATCTCCTTTTGTAAAATCTGAATTTGCAAAATTAATATAAATAAACTAAATACTAAACAAGTTTTTTATTAAATCTCAAATTAAATTAAATTTAATAAGCTAATCTTGAAAATTTCTAAAAAGTATTACTACGGTAAAATAGTAAATTTGTTCAAAACGGGTGCGATTTCTTTGCCCTCGCTGTTTTTTCCTTCAATTTGGTACAAGTAAATGCCGACTGGAAGCGTTTTTCCAGTGTCATCTTTCAAATCCCATCTTAAACCTCCATCACGACTTTGGTCTGTGATTGTTTTAAGAATCTTACCCTCTAAATTCATTATTTTTATAGAAGTTTCGCTTGTTAAATTCCCGAAATTCATAAACTCATCAATACTTAAATGAATTGGATTAGGAAATGTAAAAATTTTGTCCAAATCCGGACGGGTTAGTACAAATGAAAGTGTATTACCCGAACCATCTGTTATCTTATTACCGCTTTTTGAATATACATTTCGTGCCGTGATTGAATATATCGAACCAAGCAAATTTTTATTTTTTATTTCATCATCGAGAGTCAAAATAATTTTGGTTGAATCGTTTTTTAAAAATGAAATATCTAATACATTTCCATAAGGTCTTATTTCGTAATTACTTATATTGCTTGCAGAATTAATATCAATATTCTTGGAAAATTCTAATGTAAAGTTGGTTAAATCATTTATAATAAGTGATTTAAGGTATAATTCATCTGGATAGCTCAATTCTGTTACTTCGAGTGAAATCACACTCTTTTCGGTTGGGTTATTCCAGAAATCTCGGAAAGGGTTACAAAACAATTCATATTCACCTTGAATTAAAGGTTGCTTGTAAGTAATCAAATAAGATGAATCTGAATTAGCCAAAATTGTATTAATTTCATAAAATTTATTGCTAACTATATGTTTTGTAATGAAATTATCACGGCTTGTTAAATTTGGCTTGACTAATCCATTATAACTAATCACAACTCTATAATTATCAATTACTTTGGACTTAACAGGTTTGATTGGTTCGTGAATATGCAGTTGGTAAATATTTGAAAATTCACTTTCTGTATTTGCGATAGAATCAACAGAAGTTATTAAAAAATAATAAGTTTTATCTTTTGTTAAATTCTCTAATAGCAAAGTGTCTGCATATTGCTTAGCAAACAAATTAATTTGAGAATTCCCATTTGCATCATAAGTTAATTCATATAATTTATAATAAGTTGATGGATTGATACGAGACCACTTAATTACAGCAGAAGTATTAGTAAGAGTATATGAATCAATTATTTGCGGAATTTTGCTGATATTGCTGAAAGGTGCAAGCTCGTAAAACCTTGTCGAATCATAAGTGCTTATGCCAATTTCATTTATGCCATTTTTGTCAAAATCCCAAATTATAGCTGAATTACTAATTGTATAAGGATAATGCCAATACTCCTTTAAATTTCCATTATCATATTTAAAAATATAAGTGTTAGGGAAAGCAGATATTACTAATTCATCTTGATTATCCTTATCAATATCGCCAGTTGTAATACCATTTAGGAACGAGACATCTAATCCCCCATCATACCCTTGCCGTACTCCTGTGATATTAAGTAAATTCTCTAAATTATAATTATTGTGGGAGTTAGAAGATAATCTGCGATAGCTCCAGATTGAATTTAGTGGATTAACTTCGCCGAAAAGAACATTTGACCCAGCAGAAGCAATAATCACATCGTAATGGTCTCCATTTTTGATTTTGGTCATATAGGAAGTGGAGTAAGCATATTTTGTGGTATCAAGGAATTCAAGATTGAATTTTCTATTCTGATTATCGTACTCGTATATCGCTACATAACCTAAAAAGTTCATTAGCATAATTTCGTCATTACCATCACTATCTAAGTCTTCTATTATCATACCTTTAATCAAATCATCCCTAAAATTCTTATCAGGAATTATTTTAGCCAATGTATCAAAAGAATTTTTTGATAAGTATCTTAAAATTGTATAACTTGTGTCTTCTCTAATAATAATTTCATCTTTGCTATCCTTATCAAAATCAAATAAAGCCTCGCCCCACGCAAAATTAGACTTATTGCTACTGAATAATATTTCACTAAAAGGAAAATTATTAAAATTACTTACGGTTGTTATTTGTGAAAGTGCATTATATGAAGTAAGTATATCTAATTCATTGTCATTATTGATATTACCATAATCAACAATAATCCAATCTTTTAGTGAATCAACCAAAACAAATTGATTGTTCTTAAACTCTCTTAATTCTAAATTCCCAAAAAATAAATTGCTAAAATCGTTGGTAATTATTTGGTCTGTACCGCTTTTGGTAAAGTCATAAACAAAATTACTCAAATATGCTCTTGGTATTGAATAAGGTTTTGGTTCGTAAATATTCTGCGGAAATTCATGTCTGGTATAAGTAAATTTGAATTCTTGTCTAATAGTATCTAAACCATTGACAGCAAAAGCAATGCCACTATACTCACCATTGATTTGCAAATCTTCTATTTTAATATAATGAGCTTGGTCGCTACTTAAAATATCGTATTTTGAATATTGCAAATTTGGGTCTATTAAATTATAAAATTCTACAAAAAAGTCGGAAGTTCTATTTGTAAAACACGAAATCAATACAATTGATTTGCCATTTTCTATTGCATTAATTGCATTAAAATATTTGAACTCCAATTTAGTGGAAGAATCAGGTAAATCGATAACTTTCTCACGCCTTACATATTGCCCATTATTTAGTTGAATTTGCATAGACAGAGTATTTCTTCCATAGTACTTTGATAAATCAAGTTGGAGACTTCTGTATTTATTTTGTTTTGAAGTTTCTGCAAGTATTTGATAATCATCAGTATTAGCGGATTTAATTGATATTGTCATTGACTTAAAAAGAGGGTGAACAGCATTATAAACAAGTTTAAATTTATCCAAATCTCCGTTTATTGGTTCGTAATTATCAATGTTTAAAAACTCATAATCACTTAATCCTTGATAGCTTAATAAATTAGCAATATTCAAAATTCCAGAACCATTATACTTGTCCCATCCTTTATCGGTTATTTTGGTAGCAGTGAATTCAAGTTGCGAACGCATCTCGGAAGCATTTGGTTTGGGATGATTTTCTAAATACAAGGCAATAGCCGCCGTAACGAAAGGTGCAGAAAATGACGTTCCACTTGCAGTTTTGTAATTACCATTCAAATCACAAACATAAATTTCCTCACCCGGAGCAAGTATAGATAAATTAACTCCAAAATTGCTAAAACCAGAACGAATGCCTGTTTTTCCACAAGCACCAACTGATATAACATTATTATAATCTGATGGATAATGAGGTTTATCATTGCTGGAATTACCCGAACTTGCCACAATCAAGCTGCCCATAGAATTTGCAAAATCAATTACATCTTTGAGGAAGTGGGATTTGTAAGTATCTCCAAAACTCATATTAATTATATCTGCACCCATTACTGCAAGATAAATAATTGCATTTGCAACATCATCTGTTTCGCTTTCACCTGATATGTTAAAGGCTTTTGCTGTTATGATCTTTGCTCCGTGAGCCAATCCAACAAGTCCGATTTTATTATTTTGTTCGGCAGCAATTATTGATGATACTGCCGTGCCGTGCCATAAATCATCATTGCAAATTGGGTCGGGAGTATTCCAATCGCCCAAATAGGGAGTAGATAAATCCACAAAATCATAACCAATTACATCATCAACATAGCCATTATTATCATCATCAAAATTATTCAAATCCCCAAAAACACCACTACGGCTTTCGGTTATTGACCAAGGCTCGAATTTTCCATCTTTGTTTGCATCTTCAGCTGTATTTATGTAAAGTTGATTAACCAAATCTGGATGAGTGAAGTCAATGCCGCTATCAACCACGCCAATTTTTATGCCGTTGCCCGTAGCAATATTCCAAATATTAGTTGCATCAATTTTAGAAAATGCCCATTGTTTATCAAACAAACTATCATTGTATTTAATTTTTTCGAGTGTGAATTTGTGATTTGGCTCATAATAATCAATATCTGGATTGTTTTTTAGGTTTGTATTTTTGTAAGAATTTTCAAAATTAATTAAGTAATATAAATCGGGATTGAAAGTGCTATTAGCAAATAAGTGTTTTGGGGTATTTGTTTGAATTGCTTTTTTAAGATTAATTTTCGAATTTTGCAAAAAGTTTTGCACTGACTTTTGGGTTTTAAATTTGATAATATACTCTTCGGACAAAAGAAATTGAGTGTTTATTAAAGAAAATACCAAAATATAAAACAAATGAATTTTTCTCATAAAATCATAAAAATAATTATTATAAACAAAATAAAAATAAAAATATTGCAAATAATTTGTAATTTTGATTTTTTAAAAATTAATGGCACAATATTTGGAAGTGAAAATGGAATTTATAAAACGCAAATTAGAGGAATTAATGATATTTAATAGCGACTACACTATCATCGGAATTGATGGTGGTGGCACTCATACACGTGGAGTTCTTTATCAAAAAGGGAAATTTATAGCAGAATCCAATACTGGCACATCTCGTATTCATACTGTTGGAGTGGGGGAAGCCTGCGAACGCACCCTTAATATTATTCAAGATTTATGTAATAAATCAGAAATCGAATCTTCCGAAATTGATGCGATTGTTGTTGGTCTCGCCGGTGTGTGGCTCGATGAGGAAAAAATGAGAGCAGCAACACTTTTACGAACATTAGCAAGATCGAATAGATTAGTAATAAATGATGTATCTGTTGTTAGTGATGCCGAAATTGCTTTCGAAGGTGCTTTGAATGGTGATGACGGAATTATAATGATAGTTGGGACAGGCTCGATTGGATTAGCAAGAATCGGCAAAGGTAAATTTATCCGTTGCGGTGGTTGGGGTATTGAGTTAGATGACGAGGGAAGTGGCGCTTGGATAGGCAAAGAAGCACTAACCGCCATTGTTCGTCATATTGATGGACGTGGCAAACCAACTAAATTAACCGAAGCTTTTGCCAATAAATTTAAATCGGTAGATTTAAAAAATCCACGCACTATTGTTAAAGCCTATGCAGATGGTACTTTTGTGTATTCGCAATTATCTCCACTTGCTATGGAATTGGCAGAAGATGGAGATGAAATTGCTTTGGAGATTATTAACAGGGCGGCACATCATTTAGCTGAATTGCCCCAAACTCTTTTGGCAAATTTCAAAACAAAAAAAGTAAAAGTTGCAATGATGGGAGGAATTATCCATAATAATACTTTACTTGCTCGAAAAATTGAAGAAATTTTAAATGAAAATCCAATTTATGAAATTGTAAAAGTTCCAAGCGATGTAGCACTTTGGGGAGCAATTTCGTTAGGATTAAAGATGATTGAATCAAGTAAAGAATTATAATTAAATAAAAATAATTTAATAAAAAACAGATAAAATTATATTTTAAAGAATTCAAAGAATTTGCTCTAAAAGGAAATTTAGTCGATTTAGCTGTAGCATTCGTTATGGGGGCAGCGTTCAATAAACTTACTACATCATTTATTGATGGAATTATTATGCCACTTGTTGGGAAAGTGACCGCTGGTGTTGATTTTAAATCTTTAAGAATAGTGCTTACCGAAGCTAAATTAGATGCAACAGGTGTAGTTCTAACACCAGAACAGCAATAAAGTACGGTGATTTCCTTGCTGTATCAATTGATTTCTTTCTTGTTGCTTTGTTTATGTTTTTCTTAGTAAAAGCAATGAACAAAATGAGAAAACAAGAATCAGTAGGTGAAAATAAATAAATTTAAATTTGCCAAGTGCCTTTTGTTGGATGATGGAGTGTAAGAAATTTCTCTCCACCTTTTACCATTGCAGTGCGAGAAAGCTCGCCACCAACATCTTCAGAGAGCAATTTAATTTGATGTTTAAGCAAAGTTCCCTTTACTGATATTATATTCTTCTGACCAATATTGAAAAAATCACCTAAATCTACATTTGTTTTACATCCACCAGCAATTTTAGCAAAAATAGCATTGCTTGTACAACCATACTCAGCCATCTTTTGTAGAAGTGCGGGAACAGCAGTATCACCAAAGTAGCCAGGTAATTCTTCTGCTTTTTTTGAATCAGTCTTTGATTGGGGAAGAGCTACGTGAGATAAACCTACAACATTTTTTGAAGGGCAGAAAAGAGTGAGTCCAATGCAAGAACCAAGAGCAAAGATTTTCAATGCTTGTTCGGGGTTGTCTGTTGCAGCCATCGCTCCCATTCCTAAGATAATATTTGAAGTCTTTGCCTTTCTATCCAATACATTACTTGGTAGTTTATAAGAAGTTTCAGGTTTCTTAAGTTGTGAAACATCTTGAGTGGCGGCAATTTTGATTTTAATCCATAATTGTTTAATTAATTCCAATAAGCCCTTAGCTCCCGAAGAAGGTTTAGGTAAAAAGTCCACAGCCCCTGCTTCGAATGCATCTTGAGTAATTTTCGAATTTGGGTCAGTTAAAGCACTTAGTACAATAGTAGGTATTGGAGAAACCGTGTTTAATTGATGTAAAAATTGAATTCCGTTCATTCTTGGCATTTCCATATCCAAAATAATTACATCCGGACGAGCACGATTAATCATATTCAGTGCCAAGTAGCCGTCTGTTGCGGTGCCAATTACTTCGACTTCTGGATCTTGTACTAATCCCTTGGACAATATATCTAAAACAAGCGGTTGGTCATCAACAACGAGAACTTTAATTTTCTTTGACATTTTGCTTCAATTTATACATTTACAAAAATAAGAAATTTTCTTAAAACATAGTTATTTTATTTTAAATTATTCTTTCAATGCACCCGAAACCATTCCTTTTATTATGTGTTTTTGGAAAATAACAAATAAAATTATTATTGGAATTGATGCAATAGCCGCTCCAGCCATCAAATGCCCCCAATCAATAGACTGCTTGCCCAGATAGAATGCCAAACCAACTGGAAGAGTTCTGTGCTCAATATCATTGGTAAAAATAAACGGAAAAAGAAAAGAATTCCAATTGCTCAGAAATGTTAAAATGCTTAAGACAATTATAATTGGTTTTGATACTGGGAAAATAATTTTGAAGATAATATCCCAATAACCTGCTCCATCAATTTTGGCAGACTCTTCTAATTCAATCGGTATAGTTTTGATATATTGCAAAACTAAAAATATTCCGAATGGAGTGATTAACCAAGGAATTGTTAATGCCCAGTAAGTATTAATCCATTCCAAACTCACCATCAATCTGTATAATGGAATCATAATAATATGCGATGGAATTATCAATACACCCAAAATTGATGCGTAAAGTATTGATTTTCCGAGAAAGTTCCGCCTTGCAAGTGCATAAGCTGTAAGTGTGCAGAAAATTACGTTTCCAATTGTTACGATTATTGCAACAATAAGTGAATTGATGAAATATGTATCGAAAGCATCGGAATTGAGGACATCGGAAAAGTTGTTCAAAGTAAATTTGGATAATAACAGTTCAGTAAAATTAGTGTATTGTTCGGGAAATGATTTTAGCGAAAGCAATATCATCCAAAACATTGGAAAAAGCATTACAATTGCAACAAAAACCAAGATAATATAAGAGAGAATATTTTTCTTTTTCATTTTTCAATTTTTATTCCTTCACAAATTTAGCAAATTTATCGCAAATTTTCACAAAATATACTCCAGCGGGCAAGCTGTTCGATATTCAGCCGATGTTGTGAATACATCGTATGAATGTTCTTTGTCATCACCATTTCACCCATAAAATTGTATATTTTGATTTCAGAACTTCCCATTTAGTTCCACCTTTAAAAAAGCAAACTGTTGTAAAAGATATTCTCATCATTCTCTTATTATTTTTAAAATTAATAATATTTACAAAATTAGATGAAGTTTGGTGCAAATATAATTCAATTAAAACTCTAATTAAATTTTTACAATTTAAGTATCTAAATTAACTTTATTCAAACATAATATTAAGTGAAAATTTAAATATTCAGAATATCTACTACGATTAACTCATAATAATTCAGAATTTTGTAAATATTAATATATATTAATTTAAAAATACTCGAAAATTTCGTAATTTTGTTATTTATAAATAAATTTTTTTGGAGATAAAATGGGCGATAAAAGCAACAAAGAAAAGTCAGTTAAATACGTTTATTATTTTGGCGGTAAAAAAGCTGACGGAACTGCTGAAATGAAGAATTTACTTGGTGGAAAAGGTGCAAATTTAGCAGAAATGGTTAATTTGAAACTTCCTGTTCCTCCCGGTTTTACAATCACAACCGAAGTTTGTACTTATTTTTATGATAATGAAAAAACTTACCCAAAAGATTTAAAGAAACAAGTTGAAAAATCTTTGGAAAAAATGGAAGCAGAAATGGGGGCAAAATTTGGCGATGCCAATAACCCATTATTAGTTTCAGTTCGTTCGGGTGCTCGTGCATCTATGCCAGGTATGATGGATACAGTTTTGAACTTAGGTTTGAACGATACAACTGTACAAGGATTGATTGCTAAATCTGGCAATGAAAGATTTGCATACGACTCATATCGCAGATTTGTGGCAATGTATGGTGATGTTGTATTAGGTTTGAAACCTGTTGGAAAGGACGACCACGACCCATTTGAAGTAATTTTAGATGCTAAGAAAAAGCAAAAAGGCAAAAAACAAGATATTGATTTAGATGTAGAAGATCTGAAAGAATTAGTTGTTGAATTTAAAGCAGAAATCAAGAATAAACTTGGAATAGATTTCCCCGAAGATCCAATGGATCAATTATGGGGAGCAATCGGTGCTGTATTTGGTTCTTGGATGAACGAAAGAGCAAAAGTTTACCGTAAGTTAAACAATATTCCAGCTTCTTGGGGAACAGCAGTAAATGTTCAAGCAATGGTGTTTGGTAATATGGGCGAAACTTCCGGTACTGGTGTGGCTTTCACTCGTAATGCTGCAAGTGGCGAAAACGAATTTTATGGCGAATATTTGATGAATGCTCAAGGCGAAGATGTTGTGGCTGGTATCCGTACTCCAGCGTTAATATCAACTTTGAACGATAAAGATCCAAATTCTTACAAAGGTTTGTTGGATATTCGTACTATTTTGGAAGATCATTATCGTGATATGCTTGATATTGAATTTACAATTCAAGATAGCAAATTATTTATGTTGCAATGTCGTGTTGGTAAAAGAACTGCTTTTGCAGCAATAAAAATTGCTTACGATATGGTTAAAGAAGGTAGAATCACTCCTAAAGAAGCATTATTAAGAATTGAACCCGATCAATTAAACCAATTGTTGCGTCCCGTTTTTGACTTAAAAGCTAAATCTGAAATGCTAAAAGCTGGCAAATTAATTGCAAAAGGTTTGAATGCTGGACCTGGTGCTGCTTCTGGCAAAGTTGTATTTAATGCTGAAGATGCAGTAGAATGGTCGAAAAAAGGCGAAAAAGTCATTTTAGTTCGCTTGGAGACTTCTCCAGAAGATATTGCTGGTATTAATGCTGCCGAAGGTATTTTGACTGCTCGTGGAGGTATGACTTCCCACGCAGCATTAGTTGCTCGTCAAATGGGTAAAACTTGTATTGTCGGTTGCGGTTCGTTGAATATTGATTACAAAACTCGCCAATTCAAAGTGGAAGGCAAAAATACTATCGTAAAAGAAGGTGATTTCATTTCAATTGATGGTTCAACTGGCGAAGTATTGCACGGTAGCATTCCAACTAAACCAAGTGAAGTTGTTGAAGTATTAATCAACAAAACTTTAGATCCAAAAGATGCTCCTGTATTCCAAATGTATAATGAAATTATGACTTGGGCTGACCAATTCAGAAGATTGAAAATCAGAACAAACGCCGACCAACCCGATCAAAGTGCTAACGCAATCGCATTTGGTGCAGAAGGTATCGGTCTTACTCGTACTGAACATATGTTCTTTGGCGAAGGCAAAATTGGACCAATGAGAGAAATGATACTTGCTGACGATGTGGAATCACGCAAGAAAGCATTAGCTAAATTATTACCATTACAAAGAGAAGACTTTGAAGGTATCTTTAAAGTTATGGACGGGCGCCCCGTTACAATCAGAACAATCGATCCACCTTTACATGAATTCTTGCCACACGACGAAGCAGGACAGAAAGAAATGGCTAAAACTATGGGCGTTTCATTGCAAAAAATTAAAGAAAGAGTTGAATCATTAGCTGAATTCAACCCTATGCTTGGTTTCCGTGGTTGCCGTTTGGGTATTATGTATCCAGAGATTACCGAAATGCAAGCTCGTGCAATCTTCGAAGCAGCCGTTGCTGTTAAGAAAGGCGGACAAGAAGTTTTCCCAGAAGTGATGATTCCATTAGTTGGAAATGTGTTGGAATTAGCTGACCAAGAAAAAATCGTTCGTGCTACTGCAAATGCAGTTATGCAAGAAACTGGTGTGCAATTCTCATATTTAGTTGGAACTATGATTGAAGTTCCTCGCGGAGCAATAACTGCTCGTGAAATTGCAGAAGTTGCTGAATTCTTCTCATTTGGAACAAACGACTTAACTCAAACTACTATGGGCTTAAGCCGTGATGATGCTGGTAAATTCTTACCAAAATATGTTGAAAGAGAAATCTATAATGTTGATCCATTTGTATCCATCGATCAATCTGGAGTTGGCTTCTTGATGAAACACGCTGTTTCGGAAGGTCGTTCAGTTAAAGAAAAATTGAAGATTGGTATTTGTGGCGAACACGGCGGCGATCCCGCTTCTGTTGAATTCTGCCATACTATTGGTTTGGATTATGTTTCTTGTTCACCATTTAGAGTTCCAATTGCAAGATTAGCTGCTGCTCGTATTGCAATTAAAGAAATGACTGAAACAACAGCAGTAGTGAAAGAGAAAAAAGTAAAAAAATCCGACAAGAAAGAAGATAAAAAAAGTAAAGATAAAAAGAAAGACAAAAAAGATAAGAAAAAATAATATGTCATAATTTATAATGTTATGAAAACAAAATGGCTGCTTGATTGGGCAGCCATTTTTTTTGTCTGCACATTGCCTGCACATTGTCCGCACATTGTCTGCACTATGATTAAAATGATTATTATGATTACGCTGATTACATTTTGGCAAATACACAATCTTCAATAAAAACATCCA
>DYLM01000004.1:0-4161 GCA_020722095.1 Chloroherpeton thalassium | reverse complement strand
CATCATATTAATCATACTAATCATAGTTAAAAACTTATTTCAGTGCCAAAGTAAAAATTACGCTCTGCCCCTGGGAAAAACTCTTTTCCTTCAGCTCCTGCTGCATATAATTTATTTAGCAAATTATTAATCTTCAATTGCAGACGAATATTTTCGAAATAGTTTAGATTGCCAATATTATAAGAAAAGTCAAAATTTATTAAAGTATAGGCTCCCAAATTATTATCAGCATAATAATCCCAACCCAAGTAATTTATCAAATCTTGATTTGCTCCGAGCATTTCTCCAAAATTATCTGTCTTATAATCGCCGATATATTGATATTGGAAGCTAATGAAAAGCCTATCATTAGAGAAATTGAGCCTTGCATTTGCTAACAAATTCGGAAATCCGGCAATATCATTTTCACTTAAATCAAGTGTTTTACCACTGCCGATGGAATATTCATACTCGATTATTTTGTTTTGGCTATAAATTAAATTTCCAGTTAAACTAAAATTACCATATTTTGTTTTCAAGAAATTATAATTACCCGAAAATTCAATTCCAAAATGGCGAGTTTGTGGAGCATTGCCATCAATTGGATCGCCAAATACATCAATTTGTCCACTTTTGACCAACTCGTCTTTATATAACATAAAATACACATTTGTTTTTAAACCAAAGTTTTGGTATTTAAGATTATGTCCAATCTCAAAGTCATACATTGTTTCGGGTTTAACAAGTGGTTTTGTATAGTCATACATTACTTTATCTTGGTTTATAATACTTTTAAAATTGGGTGCTTTCCCCGAAAATGCCTCCGAAGCATTGTAAAGATTTGCCATTCTTGGCTCGCGAGAAGTTATGGCAAATAATGCACTCAAAGAATTATTATCATTCATCGTATAAGTGATTGATGCTTTTGGATTTATAAACAGATAAGAAATATTGAACAATTCACCTTTTGCTTGGATTATCTGACCAGCTGTTGTTAGGAATGTGCGATAATTATTTCCAGCTTTATCATTTAAAATTGCATAATTGTTCCAAATTAATTGAGCATTTACATCAAAATATAAATTTTCATTTGCTTGATATTGCAAACTTGAACTAATTGAAGCAATTTTGCGATTTCCTTCATAACTATAAAATTTATAATCAGGATTATAATTATCGGGTAAATTTTCTGCATAAGCAAGTTTCCCCCAATGTTCGCTAAAATGATAGCGGAACTCGGCATTAACACCAAGAGTTAATTTATCAAAATTAAACTTAAATCGCGGAATCCAACCAAATTGTTTATTCTCAACAAAAGCACGAATTATTGGATTTTGCGGATCTTCGGCATTGACAAAACCATTCTCTTCGGTCAGTGCAAATGAATTTGCATCTGTCCAGCCCGTTCCGTCATAATCAAAATACCCGACTCCTGTGTAATAAAATAGGGAAGATTTTCCTAAAATATTATCATTAATTCTAAAATCATTTAATAATTCAAAATGCGGTTGCGAAAATTCTTCCATTTCTTGTTTTCTGCGAAGTTGGGTGTAGGATACATTTTTTCCAGTTGAGTCGTAACTCCAATAATTATAATTAATTAGTCGCTTTTTTGCATCATAAATGTCATCTTTTGGGATGCCTGTATATGCTAAACCATCACGAAGCGGACCGCCAAATATATTGATTTGAGTTGAGAAATTCTTGTCGAATCGGGCGAAACCAAGGAAATAACTGCTTAAATTTGCCCAAGATTGGTCGCGATAGCCAATGGAATTAATCTGCGAGAACCTTGAATATATTGAATATGCAACATCTTTTTGATTAGTTTCGATAAGTCCCGATGAAACTTCGATTGAATGCTTTGAAGTATTTTGTAATATTCCATCTTCCTTCCCTGCAAATTCCTGAAATCCAAATCCTGTGGAGAGTTTTATTCCTTTTTTATTTACAAAGTTAGAAGTTTGCATATTAATTGCTCCACCAATTGCGGGTGAACCGTTATTATTACTTCCCGCACCGCGTTGAACTTCTATACTTTCCAAATTTGATGTTAAATCGGGAAAATCAATCCAATAAACATTATGGTCTTCGGGGTCGTTCTGTGGGATTCCGTTGATATTAACCGAAATTCTGCGTTGGTCAAATCCACGCATTGATACAGTGGTATAGCCAATTCCATTGCCATTTTGTGAATATGCAAATAGGGAAGGCAATTCTGTAAGCAACATTGGTAAATCTTGCGTTGTGTAAATTTGCGAAATCTTCGATTTCGTTATTTCTTCTGTAATTACAGAATTTTTATTCGATGAACTGCGTTCTGTTGTGATTGTTACGCTTGGTAGATAATACTTTTTGATTGTATCAGCATTTTCTTTGGCAAAAATATATGCTGCCGACAGCGAGAAAATCAAGCAAAGATGAAAAAATTGCTTAAAATAAATTTTTTTGTTAAACATAAATACACCTATATTTTAATTATAATTTATTAAAAAATATGGTGTGGAGGTTTTGAGAGTGGCACAAATAAAAAAAGGAAATTGTTCGGATTTCCCGATTCCCTACGCCAGTATTATCTGGATCAGGTTCGAAGGGTTACTCTCAGCTACATATTTGCAGCGCCCCCACGGGATAATTACAAAATTACGAAATTGTTCTATTTTGTGTTAATTTTGTATAATATTTTTTAGAAATAATGGTATAAATTGAAATTATCAAAATTTAGTCGCAACTTTTGGATTTTAAACTCTATTCAAATGATAGAACGATTGTCGTATTGGATAGTTGTTCTGCAAATGCCAATTTACATTGCACAAAAAGATGTAGAAGGTGGATTGGGTTGGACGCACATCGAGAAAGGCATAATTTATTTTTGGTGGGCAATTGTCCAGAACTTGTCTCCGCTTTTATTCGGCACGCTTGCTGATAAATACGGACAAAAGCGAATAATGTTTGCTTCATTTTTCATTGTAATAATTGGTTTTATTTCGATGGGAACTTTGCATACATTTTATCCATTCCTGTTTTCAACATTATTACTTGGCTTGGGTTTGGGAATGTTCAAATCCGCAATTCAAGGAGCAATATCTAATGAATTGAACAGCAAAAACTCTGCATCGGGTTGGGGAACTTATATTTTATTAGTGAATTTATCGGTTTTCTTTGCACCACCAATAGCAATTTACTTGAAGGGAATTGATTGGACTTGGTTGTTTTACGGTTCAGCGATAATATTTTCTGTTAATTATCTTATTTTATTGTTATTTAGTCAACAAACAATCAAGACAACAAATCATAATTTGGATTTCAAAAATTATTTTAAATTACTTTTGCAGCCAAGAATAATATATTTTATAATATTAGTAGCTGGCTTTACAATTCTTTATATGCAATTTTATGAAACTCTGCCCAATTACATTTATGATTGGATTGATACAGCCAATTTTGCGAAAAAATACAATTTGCCAAAATTTCTACTCTCTGATTATGGCAATGGTTTATCAATTTCTTTTGAATGGTTGTATAATATCAACACAGGATTGATTGTGCTTTTCGTGTTGCCATTAAGTATTATCACAAAAAAGTTTTCAATAATCAAAACAATAAGTTTGGGAATGATAATTGCTTCGGTTGGCTTGGCACTGAGTGGATTATTATTTGAAGCATCTATTGTAATACTTGGCTTTATAGTTTATACTTTTGGGGAAATGATTGTAAATCCTAAACTTACCGAATATTTTTCGTCAATTTCCGAACCCGATAAAAAATCAACTTATTTAAGTTTCTTAAGTTTGTCTTGGACTATTGGACTTGCTGGAGGTGGATTAATTGGTGGATATTTATACCATCATTTTGGCGACAAAGCAAACTTGGCACAAAAGTATTTGAATGATGTGCTTAATATTAATCACAATAATCCATCAACTGCTTTTGAAATTTTGAAACAAAAAACAGGCTTTACAAATTCTAATTTAACCAATTTATTAGCAGACAAATACAATCCAGAAACATTTTGGATAATATTTATTTTGATTGGAATTTTAGCAAGTCTGGGAATGCTAATATATAATAAATATAATAATAAATATTATAATTTTAGGAATAAAGAGGTTGTTTGATAAAACAGCTTTGCTGTCATTCCCACGAAAGTGGGAATCCATAAATCAATTTGATAATTTAAAA
>DYLM01000051.1 GCA_020722095.1 Chloroherpeton thalassium | reverse complement strand
AATTACATTTATTTATTTTTTGTGTCAAATTCGCCACAAAAGTTGTGTCATTTTTGCCTTTAGATATCTAATTCAAAATTAATGATTTAGCCGATAATTAATAAGTAATTGGCGTCATTTTCGCAATGAGTACTTGATTCCGGGCAAATGCCAGGATTTTTCTCTACCTCTTAAACTATTGTTATTACTAATCAGCAAGACTCTTAATCGATGCGCAAATATCGGCATAAAAATTGATAATAGCAAAGCTGGAAATGATTTTGATCAGGAGATTGATAGATCAAAATCAAACTGCTAAATCACAGTATTGTTAATTTCATTAAACGTTTGAGGTGCATAATGAAAAGATTTTCAATTTTAATCTTTGCGTATTGATAATTTTTTTTAATTTTTAGACGAATAGTTCTTGAAGAGTAATCTCCGCTTCTTTTATTCCGTGCATCGGCAACTTAAATTTTATCATTTGTATAAACAGATATGAAAGAGAATCTACTAAATTGAGTAGCTGAATTATAATAACAATTAAAATGAAGGAGGATAAAATCATGTTTAAGCATATAATAAGAGTACTAACAGCAGTATTTCTATTAATAAATTCAAATATTATATTATCTCAATCATTGAGTGATGAACCGCCTAATAAGTGGGTTTTTGCTTATGTCAATGCTGGTAGGAATTCTATTTCTGATGAATCTCAACTAAGAGGCATTACCCATATATTGCTATCAGCTCTAAAATTTACGGCAGATGAAAATGGAAATACAAATGTAAATAGTTTTTATTTTGCTGATTCTTATACCGAGGGTAATATAAATCATATAATTACTATTGCTTATAATAAGAAAAAAATTATTATATCAATAGATGGAGAAGGAGAAGATGAAATATACTTAAAAAGAATCACAGAACAAAATAAATGTATGCAATTCGCACAAAATCTTCGTAATTTCATAATTAATAAAGGGTGGTGGAATAAAATTGATGGCATTGATATTGACTGGGAATATCCTCCTTTACCACAATTGTGGGAATGGTGGAAGCCAAATTTATTTAATAGATTGATTGATGCACTTCAAACTGAATTTAGAGACAAAAATTTTTTATGGAGTTTTGCGGTTGCAGGATCTTATAACACAGGTGCCAATAAGGGTTGGGACTATAATTATTTAAGAGATAAAATGAATTTTTGTAATTTAATGGGTTATGATATTGATCGACGAGCAGAACATAACAGAGTTATAAATGACCTTAATGAAATCATCAACAAAGGTTTTCCAAAAGAAAAAATTGTCGTATTACAGCCATTTTATTTTTATGGTAGTCAATATGACTTGCAGAAACAAGAATATAAAATATATACTTATGAAGAAGTCTGGGATATAATCGATCCATTTGGAATTGAAGTACCATATTATGAATCATTAGTTGCTAATAGTTATTTTACTCCTAATAACAAAGGTGATGCTTTTGTAATAAATAGGTCTGCGATGTATGAAAGAGCCAAAGATTTAGTAACCCGGCAGGTTGGTGGTATTGGTTGTTGGGAACTTACTCAAGATATACCTGTATCCCAAAACTTTTTTCAAAGCCTTCGATGTGCAATTTCTACTGCCTGCGGTAGTGTTTGGGAGTTACAAAATAATGTTGCTATCAACAACCTTAAAAGTACAAGATCATCAGAATGGTACTTTAAAATTAATGTACCAACATCTGGATCCACTTTAACAGTTTCTACAAATGGCTCTGGCGATTGTGATTTATATATTAAACGTGAACAAAAACCAACTTTAAGTACCTATGATAGTAGAAGCGTTACAGCAGGTAGTAATGAAACAATTACCATCTCAAATGCAAGTTCTGGTACTTGGTATATAATGCTATATGGTAATTATGGATATTCTGGGGTGACATTAAAAGCTTCCAGTATTCAAACGACAGGTGATACTTATGAGCCCGACAATAGTTATCAACAGGCGAAAGTAATCACAGTAAATACTTCACAACAGGCGCATACAATCGAGCCGGTTGGAGATCAGGATTGGATGAAGTTTTTGGCTACCAGAGGGACGCAATATATAATAGAGACGCATGCTGTTTCGGGTAATCACTGTGATACTTATCTTTATCTCTATAGCACCAATCGCACCACTGAAATTGACCATGACGATGACGATGGTGAGGGCACATTATCCAAGCTCATCTGGACTTGCAATTCATCGGGGACATATTATATCAAGGTTAGAGGTTACGATGTTTATTCGACCACCGGGCCCTATGGTATAACGGTAAACAGTAATACAACTTTTAACCCGCCGCGGAACCTGGTTGCCACCTCAGGACAGAATGGCAATGTTCCGTTAAGTTGGCAGGCACCGTCATCGTTATTGCTGGTAGGCGATGAGCCACCAGAGAAATTGGCTATTACTCAGGCGAATGGGGAATATCAGACAGCAATGGCGCGTGCAGCGGCAGTCTCGATGGGAGTAACAGGTTATAATATGTATCGGAGTACCAGTTCGACGGGTACATTTAGCAAAATCAATTCTTCACTGATTACCGCGACCAGCTACACTGACTATAATGTAACCAATGGTACGACTTATTATTACAAGGCAACAACAGTTTATAGCAATCCCACTGGTGAAAGTGGTTATTCCAATATAGCCAGTGCGACACCGCAAGGAAGTCAGAGAGTGATAATTTTTACTGAAAATTTTGAAAATCCTTTCCCTGGATCTACGTGGGAAAGTGCCGATTTAAATGCTGTAAGTGGCTATGATTATTGGGACGATCAATCTATTTCTCAGGGTGCTAGAGTTCGTGAAGGCAATCGGAGTTGTTACTGTGCTGACATTAGTGATATTTCAGGACAACAATATGATGATAATATGCAATCTTATTTCAAATTGCTTCCAGGTGTTAATGTATCATCATATACAGATGTCAAATTTAGCTTTCTTATTTGGTATGATACAGAATCAGGTTATGATTATGTTAAAAGATACTATTCGAATGATGGTATAAATTATACGTTAGCTGCTCAATGGGCTGGCAATTCTAATGGATGGAAACGATATACAATTAGCTTGATGAATTTTACAAATTACTGGATTAAGTTTGAATTCTATTCAGATGGCAGTGTGCATAATTATGAAGGCGTATATATCGATAGCCTGATTATTACAGGAAATAACTCCGCGGTTATTACAAAAAGCAGTGAAGAAGAGCCATATGAGAAATTAGTTGATGGCGAAATTCCAGAAATTTTGATTACTAATAAGCCTTTGGATGAAAATATTAATAATCATTATGTTCCAAAACAATTTTCATTAGAACAAAACTACCCGAATCCCTTCAACCCGACCACCACCATCAGCTATGCCCTGCCCGAAGCGGCACACGTGCAGGTGCAGATATTCGATGTGAACGGAAGAAAGGTGAAACGGCTGGTGGATCAGGTGTGCAACGCCGGGGTTTATTCGGTGGTCTGGGACGCGACGGATGAAGTGCAGCAAAAGGTCTCCAGCGGCATTTACATCTGCCGTTTCAGCGCCGGGGAGGTGGTTTTGAATCGGAAGTTGGTATTGACAAAGTGATATGGATTCAATTTTAGCGATTGAGAGTCAACAGCCTTCGCAGTCGCGATATGAGTTCGGTGCTGAATATGTTCTTTTCAATTTACGCAATAAGAACATTTAATGGAGCCATCATGACGCTACGCGGCGACCATGCCGTTGATTTGAACCAAAAATCATGCGCCCGCACATCCGGATCATGGGGCCGGGAGGATTTCGAGCGCGACTATATCCTTCAGGTTTTGCGGGAAAACAACTGGAAGATTGGCGAAACCGCCAGGGTGCTGCAGATCGACCGGGCGAATTTGTATCGGAAGATGCGGGGGTTGGGGATAAGTACGCATTTATGTTTACTCTTTTCTATAAAAAAATAGCACCAAAAAAATATTCATTTTAAAACTTTAGTTATTAATGATGTTGTTGAAAAACTAATCATTATGTAAATTTTCAAGGCCTAACTTGAATATTATGATTGTTAAAATTGTCAAAACCTGATTAAATCAACAACATCATTAATTTCTTTGTGTCAAATCAGCCATAAAAGTTGTGTCGTTTTTACAGCTTAATTTTATATTTAAAATCATTGAAAAAATTGAAGACATGTTATTGTTACGTGTCAGCTTTACAACATGCAATCGGATGTATATGCATTTATTGTTTTTTTGTTGTTATCTTAACATATTGCTTTTATATGCTGATAATAATTTTTTCCTTTTATTAAAATATAGGCATGAAAATTGAGGATAGTGAAAAAAAATAAGTATTATTGTTCTAGTCAGAAAGAAAGACCATTTTTCAATTGAAAAAATAATACGGGTCAGCTAATTGGAGCAATTTATAAAAATATAAACTTAACAAGCTATTAAAATTGTTCATTACATAAAAATCGGAGGATATCATGATTAATCAAAAGAGTAAATTATTTGGTGTTCTCATTTTGGTTTGCCTTTTTGTTTTTAAAACAGGTATTATTAAAGCTTCAGTTCAAAGCGATTCGGTCTTATTAAGAAATGGTAGCCTGATGAAGGGACGAATTACTGATTTGATTTTAAATGAATCAGTTAAAATTCAAACAATAGGTGGATCAATTTTTGTTTATAATTTTTCTGAAATAAATAAAATTATTGGCCAGGCTGATAGTGTATATCTTAAAAATGGCAGCATTTTAAAAAATCAAAATATAGAAATAGATCAGAGCGGTACTATAAAAAGCAAATCAGAAGACGGCTCAATTTTTGTATTAAATATACCTGAAATTGATAAATTTGTATTCTCCAGCACCTCTCATATATCACCTTCTCAAGAACAATCAATTAATTATAATAATTTTTCAGAAACTAAGACTGTTCAATCCAACTCAAGTAATTTCCAAAATACAAATTTTCAAAAAAATACTTTTCTTATCAATTTTGGTGTGAAATTCTCTTTAAGTGCAAAAGTAGCTAAAATGGATCCATTTTTAGGAGGTGGTATTTCATATCAACACTCAAATTGGAGATTCAATGGCAGTATCCTTTTTGGAAAAGCTAAATTATTAAATCTTCCGGACTACCCTGGCGTAGAAGTGAAATTTGATTCAAACGATATTCTTTATGGATTAACAGTTGATTATATGTTCACCGAAGTTTTTAAAAATGAATTAAAGAACGTTTATTTTGCCGTTGGAGGCGGATACTATTATGAAAACATTAAATTTGAAGGCGATATGACAATAGACATTGGTTACGGTTTTTCCCCGATAACGACTCAAATAAAAGAGGATTTTTCAGGAGGCTCTTTTGTTATAGAAGGAATTGCTGGTTATGCATTTAAAAGAGGAGAAATTTTTGCTAAATATCTACATTATGTCAAAAGTGAAAATGTCACGAGTTCGATCTTATTGGGTGGAGGTATAAGAATAAAATAGTTTTGGCTATCGTAGCATTATGCTATTTTAATTAGAAAAAAGTTGTTTTACAATTATAATATTATTTTTACTACCTTCCTTGAGAATAAATGAAATAATCATTCTTTAACACTTCAATAATGAGAGCAATAATAAATTAAGTGTAAATATTAAAAGATTAGGAAATAGGATGAGTGAAAAACTATTTATATTTTTATCAATTTTAATATTATTTAATTGCAGCGGAAGCGTGAAATATCTTGAGCCTAACGTGAATTCTTTCACAAGTACACGAGGAATATCTGAGCATGATATCCAAAAAATGTGTAATGATATATTAGAACAAATTTACTCTTCTGACTTGATCGTATCTAATTCTATACCGGTTATAGCCATGCTAAAAATATCAAATGAGACATCAGAGTATATAAATACTGATGATCTTGTGGAGAAGAATATAATTATCCCACTAAAAGAAAATAATAAAATTCGTGTTGCCGAGAGGAAGAATTTAAACAAGATCATTGAAGAGAAAGTACTGGGACAGGCAGGTCTTACAGACAATGAAGGCTCAATAGCTGATTCTTCACTTATTGGTGTTGAATATTATGTAAGGGGAAAACTCGGTTCTTTAGAAAAGTCCTCATTTTCAAAGGAATATATTTGGTATTCTCTATCATTACAATTAATATCAACCGCGAATGGCGAAGTTAAATGGACTTTTAATTCTGAATTGAGAAAGTTAAGAAAGAAAGGATTTTTCCATGAGTAGAATACTTTGCTTTCTTTCGTTTTACCTGTTTTTAACGACCTGTTTGCACGGTCAAGACTATAAAAATATAATACTTAAGGCAGACGAAGATTTTGCTAATAATAATTTAATAGATGCAAACTCTGCATATATTAACTTAATAAAAAACATCCCGGTTGATGATCCAGTTATAAATAGTTCATACATTCCGCTATTATGGCGCGCTGGTTATACTTATTTATTAATGAACTATTATGATGAATCATTTAATTATTTTTCAACTGCAAATCGCTTGTTTGAAAAATATCTTTTCCCTGATGAAGATCAACCTACTGGTGCTTTAGCCCAGCGTTTCTTTTCTTTAAAGGAGCAAAAGTATTATCTTGGGAATTATAAAGAGAAAATTTTTAGTTATTTTCTTTCAGCATTTTCTGCTTTACAGATGGATAGTGTTAATTACGCCATTACTGAAGCAAGAAGGGGTTTAAGGATAGGTCAAGATTATTCTCTAATATATCTTATATTGGGGAATGCGCTTTATCAAAATGGAGAATATGATGATGCAACTTCTATGTATAAAAAGTCCTTACAATTAAACCCCAGGATAGCAAGCCTAGATACAATATGTAAAAATGGCTTTGAAGAGGAAAAAGGAGTTATTTCGATTTTCTTTTTACCACATAGAAAATGGGAAATTGAATTAGATAATTCCAAACTAATCCAGCCTGTAATCGCTGAAAAATTCTCAAAACCATTCAATAAAGAGCAGATTGGTTATAATCTAAATAGAAACTTTAAAGATTTATCAGGATGGATAGGGCACGAATTGCTTACTTTTATAATGCCAATCGGCTTAGGAATTATTATTGGTGACAAATCAAAAAGCACTGAAGCAGGACTTTTAGTTGGTGGAATCAGTATGGCCATAACAAATGTTATTTTTGGTTCATCTGATTATTTAAAATCAAGCGTTATTGTTGGTGCATTTACTTTTGACGTCATATCAATATTTGCTGAAGCAATGTCAGGTGATAAATCACATTCAAATAGCCAAGAAAAAAGAGAACTATTAATAGAAGATGCTATGAAATGGATCGGTGGCCATGAAGAATATTTAGCACAACTGCAATATTTTTATTTAATACCAATGCAAATTGGTGTTTGCTATTTACAATTTTCACCTGGAGTTTATAATTTAACTTTTAAATTTGACAAAAAAAGCGTTTCAAAATCAGTAGAAGTTAAACAAGGAAAAGTGACCAATGTCCTTATGTTTGACACGGGAGAATAATATATGAAATTCAGAATTCAATTATTTTTATTAGCATTTTTTATCCTTCCCATTTCTTTGGAAGCAAAATTTAATTTTGCTATTGATGGTTATCAAGTCAATAGCAATAAAGGTGTAACCATTTTTAGAATTAGTCCATTAGGGCACCGCGGTGGATTTAGTACTGCCATACTGGAGGAATTCTCGAAAGACAAAGGTTCATTTTTTCCGTTTTATGCGAACATAATATTGTTAAGTGTGAATCATCCGTTAATTGAGCCAAAATATTTTGAAGATCAAAAAACTACTCGTGTTCCAATTTTCGCGTCTTATCTTTATTTCGGCTTTGGTTATTTTCCTGATTCATATCGAAGAATCGGACTATCGTTTTATCTAAACCCATTGGTGGCGGTACCCTTGGAATTAAAAATTGACCACTTAAATCGAAATGGTACAGGCAGTACAAGTGTTGTTCTCTCTTATTCTATTGGAACCTGGTTGACAATAGGAAGGTAGTTAGGCATCTTAATTAAAGCATTAGAGGCACAATTATAAATAAAAACGGTATCTGGGTCAATACGGGGCACAAATATGAAGCTGAAGTATTCATTAATCTGGATACTGGCGAGAAAAAACATATCGGCACCAAACTAACCAGTGATGATCCGCAAATTTATGACGGCGAGCCCAGCCTTGTTGGCTTTCTTGGCGGACAGATTATTAAACATTTTTTGGGAAGAAAATAAAATACAAAAGCTTAAATGGCGAAGAAGATTTCAGCGCAAATCTTCTTCGCTCCTAATTCAATCATATTACTTAAATTGGGTTCTATGGCCGATACCTTACAACAGCTCTGCCACCAAGAATTGATGAACGATATTTCCTCGCCGTTAGAGAAAATTTTAAAAGAGGCAAGCGGGGATGGTTTCTTAGATATATGCGAACGAATATTTCGATCGCTTGAATGGAATCAGCATATCCACCATTCCCGGACATCTTATGTAAATTTTGTGAAAAATCGGTTGTTCGAAAAGGATAATAGCTTTCGTTGCCATTGGAATTTTTTGAGCTTAGCAGCGGCGTTGCTTGAAGCGATAATCCATGATATCGACAACCGACTGGATTCTCACGAATTTACTGAATTGGATGCTTGCTTTGTACAGGCTTACGCACCGTTGCTCTACCAAAAAGCTATTATGGAATTTGCTAAACAATCAACAGGTGTCTGGCTGATGTCGGATATATTTCTCAAACGAATAACAGGTGGTTTAATTCAAGAACAGTTTCGATTTCTCAATAATATTAAAAACATCCCACTTCTCGAGAAAAAAATTGAAACTGGCAGATCGCATTTCGTTCATGAAGACTTATGGAGCTTGTTAGAGCTCAGGGCTCAGCAAATCGTTATCAGCGCTGCGGTGATCTTTTATCCATATCTTATATTGCGAAAAATCAATAAGGATTTTTATCGACGTTTGATCTGCTATTTTGTCAAGATTTTCATAGCGGATGGTTTATTAAAAGACATCAGTGAAATTGAACCGGATGAGAAGTCTAGTCGGTTCAATGCATGGAGTGTATTTCGCAACTATCCTGGAAAATTCAAACAGCTCTACATTGCTAGAATCAAACAAACGTTAACCCAAATCAATGAGTTTGATGAAATCCGTTTTGAAAACCTGAAGGAGTTTAACAGGAGCTTTCATGAAAAACGAGATAAACTTTTTGATGCAATAGGCAGAATAGAATAGTTTGTTCATTTTCTTCTATCCTGGAGATTGTTAAAATGTGATCCCCCTCAAACTCATAATTCAAAAGCGGAGGTAAAAGATGCTGGACGATTTCAACAAAAAGAACAAATTTCATTCGGGATCAACAATTAGGTAACATCATAAGAAATTACCTGCTAAATTTAAGATACGATCCTTACAACTTGCGATATAGTCCCTTCGATCCGCCAGGTTATTGTCGTGATCCTTTAAATCCATGGCCTGGGCAACCAGGTCCTTTAGGCCCACTTGGCAAACCTACCGGTAAATGGTAGGATAATTTAATAAATGGGATATAAATTGAAGGTCGCCCAACATAAAATGGACGACCTTTAATTAAGTTTTGAGGGCAATTTTATAATCCGATTTCAATGTATAAGCAACTTCCATTATAGACAAATAATTTGGATCAAAAATGAAACAATTATCTATACTATTATTGCTTATTTCTTTTTGCGTTAATCCCATGACTTCGTTTGCTCAAGCTGGCTATGTTCTCAAAGTATAGAGCGGGCAGTTTTATATTAGCTTATCGGCGCCAGATTTTAAAGTCGGTGTTTGTATATTTTAATTTCCATTGTGAATAGGAAGAAGCTCATCTCGTATGACCATGCTCATTATCCATACTAATCCTCCACCACCATCAGCTATGCCCTGCCCGAAGCAGCACACGTGCAGGTGCAGATTTTTGATGTGAACGGGCGGGAAGTGAAGCGGCTGGTGGATCAGGTGTGCAACGCCGGGATTCATTCGGTGGTGTGGAACGGAACCGATGAGGCGCAGCAGAAAGCAGCCAGCGGGATTTATATCTGCCGCTTTAGCGCTGGGGAGGTGGTTTTTAATCAAAAGTTGATTTTGGCGAAATGATTTTGGAGTCAATTTTAGAAAATATTAATCAACAGCCATTGCCGTCCCTGCCTGGGTTCGGTGAAAGATATGATTTTTATTTATTCGTTTAATAATAATATCTGAAGGAGGATGACATGTTTACCCGACAAAACATCACGTTGTTGCTCTTAATCTTTTGTCTCGCATTTAGTTATTCGAATTTGAACGCCGAAATCATCTTTTTCGATAATTTCGAATCTTTTGAGACAAATCAATATCCAACAGGCGATTGGTGGAGAACGCTTTACAATGGTGTCTCTGCAAGAATTTCAAACGACTATGCCTTTGATTTAGGGACAAAATCATTTCGATTAGAAGGCTATTCCAATTGGTCTCGGATTGATGGAATCAACATCAATTATGAAAATCAAATCACTTATCAAGTCTGCGTTTATATTTTGGATACGCAAAAGGGGGCAATTGTCGGTTTTTTTGAATCACAGGGAAACATGGCGCCGTCCTATAATGCGGTCTTTTTCAGGAATGATGGCAAAATATGCATCCACGATGCGGGAGAGGCCGATATCGAGCTGCAATCATACAATTCCGGCCAATGGTATGTCGTTACAGTTTCAATAGATTTTACCAACAATAGCATGGATGTTTATATCGATGGTGACAAAATATTTTCTGGTCAGCCGCGCTCGACAAAAGATCATTGTCAAACTTTTGCGTTGGCAACGAATAATTTTTCAACAACGGGTACTGCTGTTTGTTATTTCGATAATGTTGCAATTCTAAACAATTTTATTCAGACTTCAGATGTTGTTTCAACGATGGGTGGTATCTGGGCCTTTGCTTATGATTGGTGGTGGTCCAAACAGCGCAACAGAGACGGTCGCTATGCTGAAACCAAGTTGATTGTGCCCACCTCAATCTCACATCAAGATCGCATTTCACTATCTTTATGGAACTGGTATTCGCAGGCAAGCGGTTCTGCCCATTGTAAAGTCTATCTTTCAACTCAGCAACAGGTAACGCCAACGAACAATAACCATAATCTATTCACCTGGTGGGTTGGTAATCAAGCGAATTTAGGAACTCTGGTGGGAGAGTACGATGCGGTTAATACGGCAACGGAAAAGCATATTGATATAACCGATTTCATCACCGCCAATAATTCTGAAGAATATTATGTCGCCATTGAAAATCAAGGTCATGCAGATGTTGCTGCTGGAGGAATTTATATTTGCGGAAAATATTCGCCGCTTATTGCGGAAAATTACGTTATCTCAGTTCATTCAGCCTGGGATAATGATCCCAATACCAATTATGCATATCCATGGAATAATATCGAGTATATTATCGGCCCGCCTGATGGCAATTACGCTTACACCAATCACCCATCGGGAGGAAACGGACAACCCACAGCGATTTTAGATTTTGGTGCCACAAAATCTGCCAGTGGACTCAAAATCTGGCTTGATGATCCTTATGGAAATCAGACAAACCTTCACGTGTTCGTGTCATCCAGCCCTTCGGGTCCCTGGGATTATCTTGGCGCACCCCAGGGCAGCGGTGAAAAAATATTATCATTTAGCCAGCAAGATGTCCGCTATGTTAAATTGAGTCATGGTCAGACAACTCCTGTACAGGAAGACGGCATTGATGCGATCAAAATTTTGACAGATATTGGCGCCAGTAACTGTTTATATGTTGTTCAAACGCCGGACCCAAATATTATTGATATTTTGAATGAATTGAAATTTAATGTCACAACTTCCAATAGGATCCCGTCAGATTTATCGTCATACAATTTGGTGATCTGCAGGGAATATTCTGCCTGCACGCCGACCACCGCAGCTTATGTTGGCAATTTTGTCAAAAGCGGCGGTGGCGCCATTCTGATGGGAGGCACGCCTTCTTCATTTGGTGGCGGAGGTTATAGCTGCACCAATATCGCCGACTGGTTTGGGACAGGACAATATAGCAATGTGGGGGTGAGTGATGCCAGAGTTGCCATTGATTACCCACTGGGAACCTCTCTGGTCAGCAATGATGTGATCGAACACTGTGGTGGCTGGGGTGGTGCTGCTGTTGAAAATGTTGCAGCGGATGTAACGGTGATGGCAATGTGGGACTATTGCAGTGGCAATATCCACAGTTTCATCCGGTCGCATCAGAATGGGCGGGTGGCATTCTGGGCCGGCAATGCTTCTTATAATAGCAAGAACCAGGAATTGTTTGAAGCTGTATGTAGCTGGGTTTCAAATGTCAACACTTCAATTCATGAAAATAATCAAGGTGAGGTAATTAAAGGCTATCATCTTTTTCAGAATTATCCTAATCCGTTTAACCCAGTTACAAAAATTGGATATCAAATTGCGGAATCTAATTATATAAATTTAACGATATATAATATTCGTGGTGAGAGAATTAAACAACTTGTTAATCAATATCAATCACCAGGGGAGTATTCTGTTGTTTGGGATGGAATTGATAATAAAGGATGCCAGGTATCATCTGGAATTTATATTTATAGACTTGAGACCGGCTGGCAGAGTGAATTTAAGCGAATGTTGTTAATCAGATAAAATTTTCATAAGTTTTAAATTTTATAAGGAGGAATAATGCAACCTATAAGAATGAAAGCCAAAATTTTCGCTTTTGTTATATTTTTCATTTCTCTAACTGCTTTAACTTTGAAATCTGCAACAGCATTGGACGCAAAACTGGAAAAAGAAATGATCAAGTTGTTCTATCAAGAAGAATACACCAAACTATTCAAACAATTATATTATAATAGAGAATTCATGTCAGACGCTGAATACTTTGTTCTGGTTGGCGAGCTATTGACATATTTAGACCTGGAATTTTCTGCTTTTAGATGTTTTAAACAAGCATTAGAATATGAGCCATCAAATTCTTATTATTTAACAAGGATTGCCGAAACGGGATTAAGTTTAAAAATGCAGGGATTTCCTATTCCAGGCAATTTTCAAAATGATTCATTAATCATTTATTACAAAAAAGCAGTCGATAATAATGATGAAAATTATTATAATTCATTATCATCTATGTGCGACTTTTTCAAAATAATTGGAAAATATAATCAATTAGATTCATGTGTTTGTCAGGTTGCACGATTAAATGATAGCAACATAGAAAGATATTACTTTTTAGCTTTAGAATACAAAACAGCCGCAAGATATGATGAAGCTATATTTTATGCAGAAAAAATATTACAACAGGATAAGGACAATACCCTGGCAAAGGCTATTCTGGCAGGTATATACATTTCTTATGGATATGATAAAACTGCGCTATCTTACTTAAATGCACTGCCCACAAAAATAGAAGATAGCTCCCCATTTCGAAAGGGATTTGAGGATTACTACACAGGTACTACAACAATTAAAGCAATGTGGCAAAAATATTATCAACTTATTGAAGATAAAGATAAAGCAAAGAAAATGGAAAACAAAATTGAAATTTTAGATAATAAGTTGAAAGATAAGAAGGAAAAAGAACTAAAGCTACTTGCCGAAGAATTAAAGAAAATTTATAAATCAAATTCATCGGAGACGCTGATATTTGATATTTACTATAATGTTCTTATTAACTTAGAACAATATGATAAAGCTATTGCAATTTTAAAAGAGTATTTTGAGAAAAATCAGAATTGTCATACTTTAATTGATTTGATATTTCAACTTCCACCTGTTTGGTTGACTGTAAAATATAAAGAGAGCGTCCATGGATATATTGAGGAAGCAAATACTAATTATTATGAATTGTTAATTGAAAAACTTGAAAAAATAGTTCCAATCATCGAATTACATAACCGTTACCCGGATGATAGAAAAATTACTTTCCTATACGCCCTAAAATTAATTAACTCCAACGATAAAGATAGTGGAATTAAAATTTTAAAAAACCTTTCGGAAACCATAGGAGGTTTTCAAGCTGAATCCATGTATCTTTATGCTATAAACAGCAATAAAAATAATATTGAATTGGCCAAATATTTTACCGAGAGTTTATTGATAGATTCCCATCACCTGTTATCACATCTGGCATATCGCTTATTTGAGAGAAATAGATCACCTAATGTTTATCTATATTTACCCAGAGAATTAAATTTAAGAAAATATTCAGAATTTGCAAATATCTGGCGACTTAAGTTTTACGAAAATCAAATAATAGAAAAGAATATAAAAATAAACGATAAAATTGAATTATTAACAGATATTGCAGATTACTATTTTACTAAAAAGAAATATTATTTGAAAGCAAAAGAATTTTACCAGCAAATTTATAATGTTGATTCCTCCTCAGCCAAAAGCCAGCAAATATTAAGAAGAATAAAATATATTGATAAAAATATCGACACGGTAGATTGTAATTTTATAAACAAAAAAATTAATTTTAAAAACCAATATTTGGATATATATCTTCCAGATTTTACAGCATGGAATACCGATTCTATCTTTGTCTCTGATCGGCTGAAAAAAGTAAGATTCTCACCATTAGCAGTCGATTCAATTCAATATATCAAAAATATAGATATCGAGATTTATAACCATACATTAGGTAATATATTTGTAAAAGATGCGGGCATGTTTTTTGTAATTAATAGAGCCCCATTTTCACATAATGATATTATAAGTAGGTTATGGGGATTATTGCCAATATATTCGTTTTTTACTACAATCGGAACTGATTCCCTTACCGCCCTTGCTTTCGAAGACTATGAGAACGTTGATAGCATTATTTTATGTTATTTTACTTATTTGAACAAAAAAATGGTTCTATTAAAGCTTACCGTGGATGGGAAATTTTATTATACTCTGGGTGGAAAGAATTTAATTAGCAAGATGTTGTCGCTTATTGAGTTTAATCCGGCTTCATTAAATTTTCAATCGTATCTTAATATGGCTATAGAGGAATTTAGCAATAATAATATAAAAGAGTCAATTCATGCTTTTGAAAAGTTACTCGAGGTCGTTCCCAACCATTCATATTCGCTATTAAATTTGGCTGACTTATATAAAGAGATCAATGAAATTCATAAAGCAAATTATTATCTGGATAAATGCTCAAATACTGAGCCAATTAATGGTTATGTAATAAAAGCCAGAACAAGAAAAATATATTAAATGAATAACAATTTGTGACTGTTATGATTAGATTCTTTCTGATAAGGTGCGCTAACCGGTCATTTGCTAAATATGCGATAACAAAATTTTTAATAGCTATTAGATTACCATCAACAACACACCGATTAGTTTTGTGATTTTTAGTATAAGCACTAAGCAGATTTAGCCACCGTTACGCTGAACTTCTTTTAAGAAGTTGTTTAGAGGTTTGTCTCTGCCGGTTGGCTTTGCGGCTGGAAAGGATATCGTGTTACCGTAAAAGCTGAAATAAATAAAATAAAGTTAATCATATTTTTCTTTATTAACCATAAAATTGACCGTCATCCGCCAAAGTGCGGATGGCGGTCAATTTTTTATCCCATCCAATTTCAAAATCAGTCCTCACTACAAAATCAACTTTCAACTCCGTAATTTCATCAAGAATGAAATCAATGACGTACTTGCCAATGGCGATTTTGACCTTTGACGAGTTTGCCATAATT
>DYLM01000158.1 GCA_020722095.1 Chloroherpeton thalassium | reverse complement strand
GGAAGATATAGTTGTATAAACGTATTGTAAACATATTTATGGAACGCTATACTAGTTGTTAGCAATACATAAAAAAAGTCTTATTGATAAATGTTCAACACAATTAAGCTTTCTTTTTTCTTTGTAAAAGAGGGGAATTTGTGAGTTTAGATTATCAAAAAACTTCACATCTAATAATGAGCCTGTATACTGATAATGGTTAGCAATTAAATCGTTATGAACTGAAAAAATTTATTTTGCCAAGATCATTTTTATTGCTTTGACATATTTATCTGTTAATAAACGATATATATAAACACCGCTTGGAAGTTTTGAAGCATCAAATTTTACTTCATAATTACCTGGCGCTTTTTCTTCATTTACAAGTGTTGCTACTTCTCTTCCAAGTAAATCATAAACTTCTAATGTAACATGATTACTAACCGGTAACTGATAACCGATTACCGTTGTTGGATTAAAAGGATTGGGATAGTTTTGGTACAATACAAAACTTTCCGGTAAAGAATTTACAGAGGATCCGACATCGGTGAATTGAATTTGTTTAAAATCAACATTGTTACCATCCATATTTGGAATAGCAAGAATATTATTAATCTGATCGAAATAAATATCAGCCGGACCATTATAACCGTTGGCTACAACTTCCGGCGTATCCGAAAATGTATTATTAAATCTTTGAACGGTATTATGTCCCCATTCTGATATGTAATAATTCCCATTTTGATCAATTGTTATACCATCACAGTTACTGAAATTAGTTGTTCGTATTGTAGTAATTGCTTTTGTATTTAAGTCAACAGCAAGAATCCGAGCATTTATTTCCCAGAGCACAACAATCAACCTATTGTTTGCTTTATCATAAAAAAGTCCGTTTGGACTATCTGTTCCCATCTCAATAAATATTTCTGCAATCATCGTAGATAAATTAACTCTATAAATTTTATGTGCATCAGTATCGGAGACATATAAATTACTATTATCATCAGCAATAATATCGTTTAAAAAAAGTTTATCGGTAATTTCAACAATATTTGTTTTCTGTCCGTTTGTCAGGTTATATTCAATAACACCTTCATTCGCAGCCGCATATAATTTATTGTTATAAATTGTAATTCCGCGCATACCGCTAGAGCTTCCTTGATTAAAGTAATTTAAATCTCCATTCAAATTACGTGCAATAATACTGCCGTCACCTGCATTAGATACTAGATAACGACTTCTCGGCGCATCATATACTACACTCTCAGGTGCGTTGTAATTAACTTGTGCTTTTAAAAATGTTGCAGCAAGAAGTAAAGAAAAAAATATTGAACATAACTGTTTCATTAATTCACCCCGATTTTTGTTGGAAGAAATTTTATTTCAATAATTGCATTTTCTTTGTCTCAGTAAAAGTAGAGTTGCTAAATCTATAGAAATAAATTCCACTTGCTAATCCAGCAGCATTAAAATTAACTGTATGAACACCTTCATTTAATTCACCATCAACTAAAGTTGCGACTTCTTTTCCGAGCAAATCATAAACCTGAAGTTTGACAAAATCTCTTTTAGGCAAATAAAATTTAATTGTGGTAGATGGATTGAAAGGATTAGGATAGTTTTGATACAAAGAATATTGTAATGGTATTACCGATTCATTTTCTATACCGGTTGTAATTCCTGATATTGATTTATAAGCATCAACTTTGCCGTAACCCCAAACATTGCTACCATTAGGCGAGATATTGCCTGTAAAATTGTCTCTAATAGCACTATTCTTAAAAATCTCTACAATTCTTTCTTTTGTCAATGTCTTATCAGCTTGTAAAAGTAATGCTACTATTCCGGTAATAACTGGAGTTGCCATCGATGTTCCTGAAATAGCAGCTAACGGCCACTGGATTCCGTTATTTTCAATGTATTGAGTAGTGATACCATCTTCTCTTGTAGAATCGAATCTTGAAAATGAAGATACGACTGCATTGCCGGGTGCAGTAATTTCGGGTTTGGTTCTCAAATCAATTGTGGGACCTTTACTCGAAAACGGGGCAATGTCACCATACTCAGTAAAAAACGAAATTGTATCTAATTTACTTGTTACGTCGGTATAAAATCTTTTTGATGTGTATGCACCAACTGTCAATACACTTTTGGAAGTTCCTCCAATTTCGCCTGCAGTGAAATCAGTATTACCTTTAACAAATAGATTTGAATTGTCCAAATCTACAAAAGGTGCACCATTCCCTGTGCCATGATTCCACAAATTAACTTCGTTGTTACTAATTATAGTAAGAACCACATCTGCACTAGATGAGTTTTGAATATCTAAAAGAATATTTGGTTTAT
>DYLM01000050.1 GCA_020722095.1 Chloroherpeton thalassium | reverse complement strand
ACAACAGAAACAGTTGGCACAGGAACTACTGCTGGTGGGGATTTATCGGGTACTTATCCAAATCCAACAGTAGATGCTTTGCAAGGTTACGCAGTTTCAACAACAGCACCAACAAGTGGTTATGTTCTAAAATGGAGTGGAACAGAATGGGCTCCTGCGACAGACGAGACTTCATCTCTTACTCAAGCAGATTTAACAACAACAACAACAGGATTAACAATATCAGGTGGAACGGCTGCAGTAATTGGCTCAGGAACAACTATTAATATTGCAACATCAAGCAGTAGTTCAACAGGTTTATTAAGTTCAACAGATTGGAACACTTTCAATAATAAATTATCAAATAGCTTAACTGATTCATACATTTTTGTAGGCAATGGTAGCAATGTTGCAACTGGAGTACAATTAACAGGGGATGCTTCAATTACTAATGCTGGAGTTTTAACAGTAGATGCTTTACAAGGACGAAATTTAAGCAGCACTGCACCAACTGATGGGCAGGTACTTACTTGGAATAATACATTGAGTCAATGGGAACCACAATCTCCTGGTGGCTCTACCGGTTGGGCTTTAACTGGCAATAATTTAGCTGGAACCGAAAAATTAGGTTCAACAAATGCACAACCTTTGGTTATAATTACAAATAATGCCGAAAAAGCAAGATTTTTATCAACTGGAGAATTAGGTGTAGGATTATCTGCTCCAACAGCAAAAATTCATCAAGATAATGGCGATGCAACTGCAACTTATCACAAATTTACAGCAGGAACAACTACTGGTCAGACAAGTGCTGATGGTTTTGATATTGGGATTGATGCAAGTGGTAATGCAGTAATTAATCAAAATGAAAATTTGAATATGTTGTTCTCCACAAATGCAACAGAAAGAATGCGTTTGCAGAATAATGGAAAGTTGTTAATTGGCACAACAACTGCTCCGAATGATTCTGTTTTGGTGCGTATTGGTGGTGATGTTTTGATAGATAATGATTTGATTGTGGAAGGAAATATCGACCCCGAAGCATTAATTTTTAAACCAAGAACTGGTCCGCCAACTCCTCAAGCCCCTCAAACTTTGAAAGAAGGAACAGTTTATTACAATTCGACTGACAAGGAACTGAAAATGTACAATGGCACTGGTTGGGATCCTGTTGCTGTTAAAAGTACTCCCGTAGTTGTTCGTGCATATTTAAGCAGTGATGTATCGATAGGGACAACTTTCACCAAGGTAGCTTTTGATACAGAATCATTTGACCCTACAAATAGCTTTAATAATTCAACTGGCGAGTTTACTGCCCCGGAAGATGGATATTATCAAATTAGTACAAGTTTACAGTTGATAACTTCATTAGGTGCTGGTTATACTTACGAAACAGATTTTTATAAAAATAACACATCAACAACAATTGCCTTGAATCAATTAAAGCCTGGTGTTACATACAATACTCCAATTTATCAATTCAAGACTACTGATTTAGTTTATTTAAGCAAAAATGATGTAGTAGTTGTTCGTTTTAAATCTGGAAATAGTACTACGACTATTGATGGTTCAAGCACTGGTACTTTCATCACAATTCAACAAGTTAAATAATAGAGGAAGATGAAGTTTATTCTTAAATATCCAATATTCAAAATACTGTTGATTTTAATCAGCTTTATTCCGCTATCGCTGTGGAGTCAGGTTGATTTGTATTTATCGCCAAATGCAGTTTTTTATATTTCGCCAAGTGCGGAGGTAACTGTAAATGGCAATATTAACGTTGCCAATAATGCGACATTCACCCAAGCAAATGCAAGCAAATTATATGTTGCTCGTGATTTTACAATTTATGGAACTTTCATTTCTACTAATGGCGAGACTTATTTTATTGGCTCTGATAATGCCACAATCGGTGGAACAGGCACAATTTCATTCTATAAATTATTGGTAAATAAAGATATAAATTCAATAATTCTTTATCTTGACAAATCTATTGATATTACTAATGATTTCAGCATTCTTTCGGGTTATTTTACTTTATTGAATAATTCTTCACTTACGATAGATTTAGATGGAAATTTGATAATCAATAATAATTGCTTATTTGATGCATCAACCACAGGAAGCCAAAACCATACTTTGAACTTTGCGGGCAATTTTACAAATAATGGCGGAACTATTGATTTTAATACAACCGGTGGCAAAATTAATACTAATTTCATTGGAACAACTGATGTAAATTTAGGTTTGTCGGGTAATTACGATTTTAATGAAATAAATATTAATAAAACAAACGAAACAAATATTGTAAATTTTGATAAGGCATTTACTGCTGCTGATAATTTCTTAACACTCACCAATGGTGAATTCCACATTACGGGGAATTATTCTATTTCTAATAATTTCTTTAAGCTAACTGGTAGCGATTATATTATTCCAAAAGGAACAACATTTGAATTAGATAATCCAAATGCTACGGTATTGGGTCAGAGTGTGGAAAGTGACGGGTATTTACGCGGTAAATTACATATCAAACAAGGTACATTTAATGTCGGAACTACTGGTCAGAGCAGTTTAATTTATGATAATACTTCCAGCGAAGGACTTGCTGAATTATCTATAACTGGTGGCACTGCAAATATTTACACTTCGTTGCATAGCCCCGATAATACAAGACTTATTCGTTACGAGCAGACTGGTGGAAATCTAAATGTCGGCACAGGAAATGGTAATAGTTCAAACTTTCCACAATTTGGCATTGAAAATCCAAATTCATTATTTAGATTTACTAACGGCACAATTACATTAAATAATCCAAACACAAGCACTTCTGCAAATGATTTTAGTGTATTAGTAACTGCCGATACAGTAAATGCTAACTCCACTTTAACAATAAATGCTTTAGGTGCGGGGCATTTGTACGAAATAAATTCCGCAGTGAATATTGGCTCGTTAATTCATTCAAGTTCAAATAATTCCCAAATAATTTTAAGAAGAGATTTAGATACTATTCTTAAAGATATCCAGTTAAACGGAACAGGAACAGATTTATTCCAAGCACAAAGTTATAACATAACTTTATTGGGTGATTTTGAGAATAATTATGCAAATACTGATGGATTTAATGCTGGCACAGGAAGAGTAATATTTGCTGGTAGTGCAAATCAGAATATTGAGGGCACTCAAAAAACAACGTTTAATATATTGGAGATAAATAAAACCGCAGGTCAAGTAGAACTAAATATTCCAGCACGAGTTGGTAGCTCAATTAGATTAATTTCAAATAATTCCTTGCTTGATTTAAATAGCAATAATATTACTTTGTCTAATGGGGCACGCGTATATTCTGATGATGGTTCAAACTATGATTATACATCATTCTCCGAAACAAAATGTATAGTAAATTCAGGAAGTAGCGCAAATCCACTTGCTGGTGCATTTTTGGTATATGAAATGAGTCCATCAACAACACTGCCTTATGATGTTCATTTTCCTATCACTACTCCTGGAGTTATCACTCCTATGAGAATAAGATTATTATCAGGTGGCGTTACCTTTGGAGCAAATCCTAAAATCAGAGTAAAACCAGTTCCCTTGGAACACCCCGGAGTAGAATCACCAGATAGATCTTTAAACAAATATTGGGTAGTAGAAACTGACGATATTTCTGTAAATAACGATGGTGCGGAATTAATAGCATATTATGACGTAGATGAAGTGGAAGGAAACGAAGGAAGTTACATCCCTTTATTATATGCACCAAATTGGAACAATTCATCTGCATATTGGAGAATAAACCCCGGCGTTAATAATTATGTTGATATAAATTATAAATATTGGTATTCACAACAAGTGGATTTGTTGGAAGGTGATTGGACAATTGGCGAGCAAGCAGCAGGACAAGCCACATATTATGCTCGTCAAGATGGTGATTATAATGATCCAGACACTTGGTCAAAAGTTTATTTTAATGGAACAGTATCCAATACAGCACCGAATAAAAGGTCGGATAGAGTAAGAATTCAAGATCATACAGTTACAATTTCGGGTGCAGTAGCAGAAGCAAATTTAGTTGCAGTGGAAACAGGAACTGAAGGTAGATCTAATGGTATTCTAAAGATTGAAAATGATAATTATGTTGTTGGCGATACTTTTCGTGTTGAAACTAATGCCCGATTTGATTACGGTCATCAGCAAGGTATAACTCTTGCTCCAAATGCAGTTGGAGCGGTGCAAACCGACGTGCGAGAATTTTCATCGTATGCAATTTATGGATTATTTGGGAATCAAAATCAAGAATCGGGCGATGGTATTCCTGATTTAGTTAAGACTTTGATTATTGATAAGTTATCTACTGCAACTGCTACATTAAGCAAAAACATACAAGTCCGAGATACTTTATTGATTGAAGAAGGAATATTTGATTTAGCTTCTAATTCAGTTAATGGTTATACTCCAGATAGAAAATTTATAATGAATTCGGGTAAATTTATTGTTCGCAGTAATTTTCCAATTAATTATACACCACCATATTTGACAAATGGAACAATTGAATTTAACGGAACTGGCAATGCTACAATTCCAAGTGAGACTTCCGATCCAGGTGTTGCCCAATATTATAATCTTTCCATTGCTGGTACAAGAGAAGGAAATGTTACATTTGAGAATTCGGGCAAAATTCGAATAAGCAATTCTTTTGATATAGATAATTTGCAATTTTCAAATACTTTGTATCGTTTTTTAACTTCTGGCTCAACAGTTAGATTGGTTAAATCGGGCAATCAAGAAATACCCTATATTCCGCAATCTCCTACTGATAGCGTTGTTCAACTTCAGTATTATAATTTAGAATTAGTAAATAGTGGAAATAAAGAAATTGTTGGGACAAGTGCGATCCCACTTGTCGTTAAAAATAATTTGGTTATCGATAGTTCAGCTGCATTTGTGCAAAATACAAATGATATTGAAGTCCAAGGTAATTGGACAAATGTTAATGGTTCATTTGTTCCAACATTAGGTAAAAAAGTAACATTCTATGCTCCAACAAGCGGAGTTGATTTAACAATCACAACCAAGGATACAACATCAAATTACTTTGAAGAAGTTGTTTTGCGCGGTCCAGGTAATGTAGTTCCCCAAGATAATTTGAAAATAAAAGGAGATTTGACATTTATATCAGATGTTGTTTTTGATGTTGATGGAGTAGATTTATTCCTTTATGGAGATTGGATTAACAATAGTGGCACTTTCAATCATAGCAATTCTACCGCATATTTCCAATCAAATACGCTTCAATCAATTTCTAAAACATCGGGTGACGAAACATTCTATAATCTTACATTGCGTAATGGGGGCAATTTAAATTCGAATGCAATCGGTACAACTGCAAATAACGGACTTGTAATAACGAATAATTTAGATTTGACTTACGGTAGAATAAATGCTCGCGATAGATTTGTGCAAGTTGCGGGAACAATATCTCGCTCTGGCGGTGGTTATATCAATTCTGCTTTAAGGCGAGTTGTTGGCACAGATGCTTATACTCGTCAATTTGAAGTAGGTTACGAGAACGTTTATACTCCAATAACATTCACTACAACTGGCACAGGCGGAACGTCGGGTATTGTACAGATTCTTTCTGATACAATCACAACTACTACAACTCCTATATATTGGAATAGCGATCCTCCTACAATTTTAAATCCAACGGGCAGTGATATAAGCGTAGATAAACATTTGGCTCGTCAGTGGAAAGTGCAAATTCCAAGTGGTAGCACATTTGCATTGGGTGGAAGTCGTAAATTTGATGCAACTTTGCACTTTTTGGGAGATTCGTATGCTCCAAATAATGATTTAAGGAATGGAACAAATACTGAATTATTAGATGTGTTTACTTATACGGGCTCTTCTTGGATTGGTCCGCTACATTATGGCGGAACATATCCATCGGTAGATGCTCGTTATGATGATTCGATAAGAATCAAAGATATGGTTGATATCGGAACTATTGTTGTAGGTGAGCCTAATGTTGTAACATATTATACTCGTGGTGATGGCAAATGGAGCGATGCAAGTAAATGGTCTAATATTAGTTATGATGGAACTGCTGCAACAACATATCCAGGTCAGTCCAGTTCAACTTTCAGAGCCTTTATTGGAGCAGGACACGAAATATCACTTGATATTAATGTAACAGTAAATAATTCTGCAAGTGGTGAGGGAATAGTTGCTGTTGATTCAAGCGGTATATTGGATTTCGATACTTATGTAATTTCCGGTAATGGTGAATTCCGGATGTATAAGAATTCTACGATTAAAATTGGTAGTTCAGATGGTATTACAGCCACAAGTGCCGCTGGAAACGTGCAAACAACAACAAGAAATTATAATTATTCATCTCATGATTTAGGTACATTTATTTATAATGGAGCTATTGCTCAAAATACGGGTGACGGTTTGCCAAGCGGAGCTGATTCTGTTTATGTATTGATTATAGATAAACCAGGGACATTAACCTTAACCTTAAATACACCTAATAATTTATGCGTTTTAGATAGCTTGTATCTGCAGAGCGGGAGATTTAATTCAGGTAGCAGGGATATATATTTATTTGGAAATATGAGAAAAGCCTCGGGGACTGATTTTCAAGCTAATTCGCGTACTTTTTATATTGTTGGTAAAACTGGTGATACTTTAACTACAGAAAATTACTCTCAAAGCATTAACTTTTATAATTTACAGATTAATAAACCAGAATATACTGGGAATGTAGTTTTAAGTCAAAATACATTTATTGAAGTAGCAAATCAGCTAACCTTCAATTCTTCGAATTATGGGATTATTGATGCTTTAACGATGTCTAATGAAACTACTCCATCTTATTTAAAGTTAGGCACTTCTGGAACAATATCAGGTGCAAGACAAATAATATCTGCATCACAGGGTGGAGGATGGATTTACGGTAGATTACATCGATATATTAATTCTGGAGATGCAAATAATGTTGTTTTTGAAGTTGGAGATAATTTATATTATGCTCCTTTGGAAGTTGATTTTAGAAGTGGTTCGGGAAGTACTGCTGGATATTTAAGTGCAATTCCATATTATGGATTTCACCCAAAACTTTATAGCGACCCACAATCGCTTTATCCCGTTAACCCTAATAGGGTAGTGCTGATTTATTGGAGCTTACGCAAGCCAAGTGGTTCTTCCTTTGGGCGAGGGACGAGAAACTTTGATGTAACAATGAGATTTCCCCATCCAAACTATACAACACTTTTGGATTGCGTTGGTTGTTCTGATGCAACATATTATCGTGGTGGCGACTCGCTACAATGGTGGCAAACTATGGGTAGGGATCATACTTCTCTTGATAATAGTGGAACGGAATATTATTGTAGCGATACTCGTGGAACATTAACAACACCAAGATTTGATTATGATGGCTCAAGTTGCACCGATGCCGATACTCCTACGTCTTGGATTAAAGTTAATAATTTAAATACAACATTTGGAGATGACGAAATTTATGCAAATGGCGATACTCTTTTAGCTGACTTTGTTGCTGGAAATAGAAATTCAATAAGATTTTATAATTTTTACTCAATTAAAGATGGGGATTGGACCGATCCGACTACTTGGTCTACGGTATCTTATAATGACACTACAAATGAAGCAAGGTGGGACTCCGACCCCAATACTTATGGTTTTCCAGTAAGGCAATATGATAATGCATTTATTGGGAATAATAAAACTGTTAGGTTAAATTCAGATATTGGACACAATGATTATAGTTCGCCAGTTAGTACATATACTTTGGCTGGTCCTTCTGTGAAAGTTTACGAAACAGGGACTTTAGATTTTGGCACTCGGACACTTCGGGGAAATGGTTTTCGTGTGTATAAAGGAGGGCGAATCAAAGTTGGTGCAATAAATGGTATCACAACTTCTGCAAGTGGAAATGTCCAATTAAATACGGGAAACACTCCAACGTATTCGGATTCTTGTAATGTAGTATTTACAGCAGAGGGTAGCAACCACTCTCTTACTCGTTGGACTGTAATAAATCGTAATGCATCTACACATTATTTAGAAGAAGTAACAATTAGAAGAGCTGATGATGATGTAATAGAAATGCAAAGTATTACAGGCAATCAAAGGACAAATTCTTCGGATGGACATAATTTTATTTGGGATAAAACAGCTGATTTGGGAAAAGAATATTATCTGCAAATTAACCCAAGTAATTCACTGACAAACAGAAGAATAAAAGCCTGGATAGATTATAACTATGATGGTGATTTTACTGATGCAAATGAAACGATATTAAACACGACAACTACAACGGATACAACTTTGCGTTCTTATGCGAGCTTCACAATCCCATCGGGAACGAATGCAGGGACAACTCATTTGAGAGTTGGAATTAATAATAGCACAAGCAATTTCAACCCAACAGCAAGTGGCACTGGTGAATTTGAAGAATACACAATCAATATTATTAACCCCTCAACAAATGTTTTGCAAAATACAAATTCAGGGCTACCAACAAAATTAGCCTCCTTTGAAGTAAATAGCCCGCGAAGAACAAGTATTGTAAGATTATCAAAAAACATTGAAGTAGTTGATTCTGTGAAAGTATCCTCAGGATTTTTCTATCCCGAAGCCTCTGGTGGAACAGATTATACAATTAAATTGATGGGTGCATTTATTGTTGATACTCTTGGTGGATTTGTACCACGGCAAGGCACTGTTGAATTTTACGGTGAAACAAGGGATTCTATTAGAAGTAAGATTAATGGTTTAGTTATTCCATTTTATAATCTTACGATAAATAAAGCTTATTCGGACACAACTATTTATGTTGATGATGTAGATTTAAGTATTTCAAACAATTTTACTTGGAGTACTGATAATAAAATAAGTTTAACTGACAATAATACAATTTCTTTAGCTTCTTCCTCTTCCCTTACCGGTACTTTTTCTGAAGATAGGATGTTTGTTGTGTCGGGAAATACTACATCGGGTATAATTGAAAAGCAATTCACCACAGCATCTGGATCCGGAAATCCAAAAACATTTACATTCCCAATTGGAATTAGCGATAAGTATTATCCTTTGTTTATGTATGATACGGCAAGTAGTTATGGCACAACTCCAATTGTTAAGGCTACAGTTGTTTCGGGCAAACATCCAAACAGATTAACAGATAATTGTTTAGACATTTATTGGCGAACCAATTTTAATGATGCATTTACAAATCTCGACACTTTAAAATATAGTTATTATCCTGCAAATGCAACGGGCGATATAGCAACTTATATTCCTTCAATGTGGGATGGAAATAGTTGGGTATATGACCTTGGTAATCAGCCATGGGCAAAAAGTTCACCCGTGATTATTCAACAAACTAATTATTTGAAAGCAGAAAATACCTCTGATTTTGCTGAATGGACAGCAGGGCAACCGCTAACATTTGCATCTGGAAGAATATTTTATTCCATAAATACTGGGGAATGGGACAATTATATTAATTGGTCAACTGATCCAGTATTAAAGCATTCTGGTCCGTCAGCATCCTATTATCCGGGAGAATTATTTGATCAAGATACGGTTAATATTGATGGACATATTATTACATTTGATAGTGATTCGGTTAGAATTGATTCATTGCATATTGGGGGAACAAATAGTATTGCCGCGCAAGGTCAATTAGTATTTGGCAATACTGCTAATTCCAAAAAATTATTTATGCGTCAATTACACTTGGCTACGGATACTGGTGATGAAGGTTATATTCTTCCCGATGCAAGCGGAACAAATCAAGATACAATCGAAATAATTCAAGATTTGCACAATGAAGCAAATTCTCCTGCGACAAGTGGAATCCTACAAACAAATAATTCTCATTTATTGCATATCAAATTCTCTGGAAACGAAAATTCCAATTTGTATGGCGAAGGTAATTGGGCTGATATGCAACAAGTGATTTTGGATAAAGACGGCGGGCTTGCCGATACTTTGATTGTCAATTCGCAAAGTTATGCAACGGCATCAACAACCGCAAGTATTAAGCCATATTTTGTATTAAATTCGGGTATTTTGCAGAATAATTCAAGTATCCCTTTAATGATAGGTCGACAAAGTAGTAATGTTATGCTGGAACCCGGAAGTGGCTTGCATACAAAAAATGGCAATATACTCACTTTTGGAAGTTTAACAGCAAATGCAAATTCAACAATTTATTTAGAAAATGGCGACCTCGAAGTTGGTGATGAGGCAGATGAAAACTTTTATTATTATACAAATTCACAAATTGATATAATAGGTTCAAAATTTATTGTTGCTGGTGGTTTTGTTAAGCAAAGTCCTGTTGCGACTACAACTTTGAATATGACGGGCTTGAGCGAATTGATTGTTGCTAAAGTTGGCTATACTGCAATTGAGCCTACTTTAGATTTATCCAGTTCGGGAACTACTATAAATATGTCCGCAGGTAGAATTATTGTTGCAAATGGCAATCTAAATTCTTCATCAGATGTTAATATATCTGCAAGTCTGGGCACAGGTTTTACTGGAACTTCTACTCTGCAAATTGGCGATACCTCGTTTACAACTTCTACTAATGATATACGAATTGCTGGAACAACTCATATAAATAATTTGCATTTAGTAGATAATGGCACGACTAATCTTAATACAAGGCTATCTTCTCTGAATTACAATGTAAAAGGTGATATTATAATTGACCCATTGCAAAATTTGGATATTAATGGCAACACACTTAATCTTCAAGGCGATTTGTTAGTTTGGGGTGATTTTACTGGAACTCCAGTTGCTACTACATCTTCTTCGTGGAGAATGGAATTAAATGGAACAACTGACCAAAGCATAGTAAATTATAATACAGCAAATGATAAGATTGAGATTTATAGTTTAAGAGTAAATAAAACTACTGGAAATGTAGTGCTTGGCAATGCAGTAACAACTGCCACAACTACCTTAAAAGTAAATGATCACATGGAATTTACAGCAAGTAATAATGCATTTATTGATGCATTAACTTATAATGAACTTTCATCAGTCGGACCAAATGCAAATGGTCTTGGCATTTATCAAATTACACGAACAAATCTTGGTCATATTAACGGAACATTGCAAAGATATATTCCCGTGGGTAATCAAGTTGTCAATTTCCCAATTGGATTGGATACAATTACAAGTTATCGCCCAGTGGAATTAGATATAACAGGCTCGGCAAATACAGCAGGGTATTTGAATGCAACAGTTTATAAAGATCCGCATCCGCAAATTGCTACTTCGGGAATAATAGTTGCTACTTCTGTTCCGCGATATTGGCGAGTTGTGCAAGATGGAACTGCTCCATTCGATTTAGGACCAGATGGTGAATATAAAATCACTACAACATTTATCAATCCAAATGATGTTATCGATACTGCATCTCTATCATTATTCGAACATAGATTATATGATGATACACCTGCTTGGAATACTCCCGATTTCTTAACTAATTCAACTACAAGTGTTACTTCTGATAATGTTACTATTTGGGGTGATTTTATAATCGGCGAACCTAATACTGTTACTTTTTATAGCATTGCTGATGGTAATTGGCAAGATGTTAACACTTGGTCCTTAACTTCTTACGATATTCCAAATCCACCAACTCGTATACCAAATATGAACACAGACATTGTACGAATTGGAAATGGCAAAAAAGTAACTTTGCTTGATGATGGCACTTATCCAAATGTTCGCAATGTGATTGTCGAAACTTATAATAGCAATCCTGGTTATTTGCAAATTGAGGGTAATTTGAATTACTTAAGCGGACTCGTTTTCCAATTAAATGATGCTAACTCGCTTGGTATTCAGCACGTTGATGGTATTCGTCCCACTGCTGACGGCAACATAGGACCTATTCACACAACGTCTCGTAATTTTGGTGTTTCGAGATATATTTTTAATAATGCTATTGGGAACCAAGTTACGGGCACTGCATTGCCTAATTATGTTCAATCTATTATTATTGATAATACTTCTACAAATTCGAATAAGAAAGTTTATTTAAGCAATTTCCCTGGTGCCCCAATTATTAATATAAATGATTCCCTACATATACGCCAAGGAACATTTAATTTAGGTAATAGAAATATTCGCTTATTGGGTAATTTAGTCGTGGACTCTGTATTTAATGAAGGAAAAATTGAGCCACTAACTTCAAAAATAATTTTGGATAGCAATACAACAAAATATATTGTAATGAAAAATCGTACAGGCTTGAACTTCTACGATTTGGATAGCGACGAAGGAAATACATATATTTCGCGTGAAGGTGCAAATGTAACTGCTAATACTCATTTGAATATATCAGGAACTCTAAACTTTACTGGAAATACAATTTTAATATTAGGCGACAGCACAAATATTAATCTTACTAATAATTCTATTGATGCCATTCAGAATTATTCAGCAACAAGTTATATTCGTACTTCTCGCCAAAGTGGTAGTTTGATTAGAGCATTATCAAATAGTGGTTTGCCTAAAACTTATTTTTACCCAATTGGCTCTTATGAATCCTCTGATAATTATACTCCTTTTGAGCTTACAATAAGTTCTATGACTACTGAAGGTAAATTGGGTGCCCGAACTTCGCCTGGCGATAGAGGTGGCTTCCCAGGTGGGCACGCACGCATTTCTACTGCTCCAAATGCCGAATACTTAAAGCGTTATTGGACATTGGATTCGATAACTGCTGTATTTACTGGTGTTGCTAAATTCAGTTATCTTGATGGAGACGTGTATGGCACCGAAACAGGCTATAACAGATTAGGTCGGTGGAGACCTGTTCGAGAAGTATCTGGTGGACCTTGGACCCAATATATTAATCCTACGATTAATTTTACAAGCAATTACTTTGAAACTACATCTGGCTACTCTTCGTCTGATATGATGGGAGATTGGACAATAGGTAATGCCTTTGCATTCCGCAGGATTTTCTTCAGTCGTCAAAATGGCGATTGGAACGACCCAAATTCTTGGACTTATTCAGATACTCATAGTGGTCCAATTTTTGGTACAGGAATTTGGCCCGATAGCGAGCAAGATTCTGTTGTAATTGGTGGCGGTAATGGCACAATAGCCGCTCACGAAATTACTATGAATGTTGATGCTGATGTTCAGGGAACTGCTTTGGGAACTTCTGCAGGGAATCGAGGAATTTTAAATACAAATAACTTTACTTTATCGGGTGATTATTTTACTTTTGCTGATTATTCTACCTTAAAAATATCATCTTCTCAGGGTATTAGTTCATTAGGTAACTCCACTGGAAATATTCTTACTACTATTACGAGGGAATTCAACACTAATGGCATCTATGAATATAATGGAAGCACTAACCAGATATTTGGCAATGGTTTGCCTAATTCCGTTTATTCATTGATTATTAATAATTCGGGTACAACAAGCAATAATATTGTAAGCTTTGATAAGAATATTAGCATTGCTAATGACTTTAATATCAATCAAGGCGTTGCAAACCTTGTTACTTACACAGCCAATAACAATGTGAGCAGTGGGATATTTTCAATATCTGCAAATGCAAGAATGATTATAGGCGGAGTGAATGATTTACTATCAACTGTGAATAATTATACTAATTATAACATTGATACTGATAGTTATATCCAATTTGATGGAAATGCAAACCAAACTATTAGCAATCTACCAACGAATTTAATAAATGGCTTAGGAAATGTAGATTTAACAAATTCTGGCACGAAATATGTTAATAATCCTTTGTTAATTAGAGGTAATTTAACTAATTATGCACCCTCAATTCTAAGTATTGATGTAATTAATTCTTTGGAAGTAAGGAAAAGTGTAATTAATGAGTCGCAAATTATTAATCAGGGAATTTTAGAAATTGGGGAGTAATTTTGTCAGTAATAATACTGAAAAATTATTCGTAACTATATTATAATTTTGTATTATTGGAAAATATAATTAAAAAAAATAATAATTGAAATTATTTATAAATAGAAAGAAACAAAACAAGATAAATTTTTAATAAACAAATGGAGTATGAGATGAAAAAAACTCACAAAATTACAAGTATATCGCTCGTTATGGCGATTTTCTTGTTCTCACTCGGAAGTGCATTCGCACAAAACTTCACAAACAATACTAATGGTACCTATACTGCAGGTGCTTGTCAAGCAGTTATTAAAATGAAAACATCAACTGGAGTTTTTGATGGAACTGCACAATTAGGTACTGGTACTGCAAACAGAATTCAAGGTATTGTTGATTGGGCATCAACAACAAACGGTCAAACTGTTCAAGATTTGTATTATACAAACTTATTCTTGTCGGGCGGAACAAAATCAATTGCCGATGGTGTGCACGTAAGTGGTGATGGCTGTCCAGCAGCATTTACTGCTTATGCAGCACTTCAAACATCTGGAGTAGGATACTATGCTTCCAGCGGTGATAGAACTTACAATGGTACTTTCTATTATGATGGCGCAGGTCAAACAATCTTTGCAGAAGGAGCAAATACAGGTTCAGTTAATAATTACGTAAACTTAGATTTGAGTGGAACTGGTACTAAAACAAACAATGATCCAGTGTATTTACGTGGCGATTTAACTGTTAATTCGGGAACTTCCTTAACAGCAAATGACAACTTTGAAATTACTGGCTCTGGTGCTTCAGTTGCAGCTGGTAACGTAACAGTTAATAATGGCGCTGCTTTCACTACAACAGGCAGTGGAACATTTACTGTTAATGATTTAGTTGATTTTGCTGTTGATGGTACGTTAAACTTAAATTCAAGTGGACATTTTACTGTTAATGGTCCTGATGGTGAATTGAATATTGGAACAACAGGTGTATTAGCTTTGGGTACTGGTTCTTATTTGGATGTAGCAGGTGATTTTACTAATGATATTACAACACCGGGGGACAGAAGTAATATGACTTTTGATGCTAATTCAACAGTTGCTTATACTGGTACCTCTAACCAAATATTATTAGGAAATTCTGATAATGCTGCTACAAACAATTATGGTATCTTAGTATTTAGCGGTGCTGGCTCAAAAACTGCAGATGGTAATGTTTATACTAAATCAACTATTTCCATTGCTGGCGGCAGTGGCGATATTGTTATGGGAACAAGTTGCGGCTCGGCAACAAATACTTTGTATGTTGATGGAACAACAAGCAATAAAATTTCTTTCACAGGAACCCCAGATGATGGAACATATATTCAAGGTAATGTTCAATTAAGAGGAACTATTGCTACGGGCGTAACATACACATTGAACTCTTATGAAACAAGAGTAACTTTCTCAACTGCACCAACAACATTCGCAATGAATCATCAAGCTGGTACAGCACCAACTAATTTAGCTGACTTTGCTGCTGCTTCTGATGTTACTCGTTGCGTTACAACAACATTTACTGGCACAGGTACTTTAAGCCAATTAAGAGTTGGTTACGACCCCGCAACTGACTTAAGTGGTTTTACAGGTGACAGATCTTTGTTAAGATTTGTTGAAGGTTATGACAATACTGCAAATGCTCAAAAAATCACTGGTGGAGCAGGTATTGCTACAAATAGCGGAACAACTGCAACTAATTATGTTAATTTAGGTGGTTCAATTGAACTTATCGCAGCTGCTGGCGGTGGAACAACAGGACAAATTTCAAGCGGTTCGAACATTGTATTGACTTCCAAACCACTTGAATATATTGCTGTAAACAATGGTCGTTGGACAAACCCAGCAACTTGGGACGAAGGAGCCGTTCCTCCACCAACTGCTAACACAAGAATCCGTGCGTTAGTTTATGCTGGTATTGATGGACCTGCTTATGGAACTGCAGCCCTTAATAATACAACTTCCGAAAGATCTCATTATAATATACCATCAGGTACAAATGAAATTACAATTGCAAATTCTATTACCATTGATGATGGTGCTACTTACACTGATGCATCATTAATTATTGGTAATGAAGATAATGAGAGTGGTGCAATATTAAGAACACAAGTTTCGGGAACTTTAGGTGGCACTGCAGCTGGTGTTTATAACAACAATGCTGTTGCTAATACAAGTACTGAAGTTGCTAATACTAAAACAAATGATGCTGCCTCTAATGCATTCAACGGTTTATTTATTACAAACTTGTTAGGATCCGGTTATTCATCACCTGTAACATTTGGCACAGCACAAATCACAAATGCTGGTACAATTGTTAACTGGAGCGTAATAGAA
>DYLM01000157.1 GCA_020722095.1 Chloroherpeton thalassium | reverse complement strand
TTCAAGTTTCATTCGTTAAGTTATCAAGTTAGCGTTTTCGTAAAATAGCACACAATGGTCTAGTGTATGAGCAGCAGCGGATTTAGAAGCACTTACCGTTCCGTTTCGCACAAAGTTTCTTAGATGCACAGACCTTCGATTTATCACTTCACCCGCTATTGCCACATATACGCTGTTAGTGGCTGGCGTTCTTGTCGGTCTGATTAGTCTTTCCATATAGGAATTTTAATGTAACTGTCATTGTGCCACTTTATTTGTAATGGTTCTCCTGCATCTTGCATTGTTTCTTCTGATACAGGTTTTCCCGAACCGTAATTGATTATTTCAAATGGATGCTTGTTGATGTTAAGCAAAATTACAAGTCGGCTACCTTTATTAATTTTCTTGCTCACAAAACGGGTGTTATCAAAAGGAATACTTTCCTTTTTGTTTGGTTGCAGCAGTTGCCGTTTAGAATTATCTTTTGCAAAACTTGCTCTGCCAACATATCTTGTAAGAAAAAAGTATCTTCCGTCTGGCATTAATTCATATAATGCTAACGAAACATCCATATCTTTTTTATTGATAGTCGCCAAAAGATTGCCTGTAAATGAACCATTAATAGTGAACTCCTTTTGAAAAGGTTCTGTGGTAAAAACCAAACCGTTGCTTGCGTCTAATGTGTCAAAAATAATTTCTGGTGTGTAATAATTATTTTGGTTTTCTCTATCCTTAAAATCTACGATTTGTGTTTCAAATCTTTTCTTTTTCGGTTTTTGAGCAATCAACGATTTATTATCCAAATAAAAGGTCAAAGTATCATTGTTGATTATTTGCAAATTGGGTGCGTGTCTCCATTCATTCGTTCCCATAACTTGATAATTAACTTTATCTTTAAGCAATTCAGGCTTGGGTTTGCCTTTAAGAATATAGTCAAGCCAATCATAAGCTAATTTTTCCATACTAATAATGGCAACACTATCAATTTCATAACTCATCAAGTTTTTTGCAGGTCTGCGTTGTCCACCAAAATGGTCGTAAGGACCAATTACAAAATAATGATTCGCATTTTTATTGTATTTGTTATGCAATTTAAAATAGCGTAAGGCACCAATTTGCGAACCATCATAATAGCCTGTTGTTGTCAAAACAGGAATATTGATTTTTGAGTATTCGATTGGAGTTGGAACCATTGATTGCCAATAACTGTCATAAGCTGGATGAGATAGCCAATTTTGGAAAATTGGATTTTGAATTCCTGCTAAACTATCAAGTTTGTCGTATGCCGTTCCATTATTGAAATAGTCAAATTGTAAGCTTCTTGGTAAAAGTTTATATTTATAAATATTGTCGTTGCTCCAACTTAAAATATGTGATAAAGGAACATTGTTTTCCATTGGAAAATCGTATCCTGGCATAACAGCCACTTGTGGAACAATAGTTTTTAATGCAGGATGAATATTTTTTACAGTTGCCCACTGTGAATATCCTGTATAACTGCCACTATACATTCCTACACTTCCGTTACACCATTTCTGTTTACTTATCCACTCAATAATGTCGTATATATCTGTTCCTTCGTTTTCAAAAGGTTTGTAGTTTTTTAAGTCAGTTTTAATACCACGAGCATAGGTGACAATGCCTACATAATCTCTGTCAGCCGATTTTTTTGCAAATAATGCATCACCTGCATCCTGATAATAGGTTGTGTAAAATAGGATTGCTGGTAATGGGCTTGTATTTGTTTTTTTTCGAACAATTATCGCTGAAATGTCAAAACCACTTTTCGTTGGGATTAACACACTATCCTGAATGATATAAATACTGTCGGCTATTGACGGTTGTTGAGCAAATGATGTCGTAAAACTTGTCAATAATATAAAAATTGCCCTAATTAAATGTTTCATTCTTACTATTCTGTTTATCTGTTCAATTATACCTTTAGTGGTACGGGTTTCTTTTTCTCTGTATGATTTTATCCCATTTTCAATTATTAGAAACTATTGTTGAGGTAAGACAATTTTGCCACCTTTAAGAAAGTTCGATATTGTTGTTGTATATTCTTCAGGCTTGTCCCACCAAATAATATGACCTGCATTTTCAATGAAAACATATTTGCCTTTCAATAAATCAGCATACTCATATACCGATGAATATTCGCCTTGGTCATACTGTCCTTGTAACACAAGGGTTGAAATATTTAGCTGTTTCAATTTACCTCTAATATCAGCAAGGTTGCCGTAATAATTGCTAAATCCGTGTGAATAGCCACCAGCACCACCTTCTTCCGGTTTTACATTTTTTGGGTCTGCTACCATTCCTTTGGTAAACTTTGAAGCCATAGTATTGGTATAATCATCAAATTCTCTGTCGCTCGCCCATTTAAAATTAAAAGCCATTGCACAGACCATAGACATTACAATTCTGGGTTGTAAAAAA
>DYLM01000156.1 GCA_020722095.1 Chloroherpeton thalassium | reverse complement strand
GAAACCAATGCCCAACAAACCATTGAACAAACCACTGAAAGAACCCCAAACCTAAACGCAGAAATAGTAAAGCAAATAGCCGAGAAATTAGGATTATCGTTTACCAACGAAAAAGAAACAACAGAAAACACTTTTGCTCCGATTGATATTTTGGATTACATCTATGCCGTTTTACATTCGCCAACTTACCGAGAGAAATACAAAGAATTTTTAAAAATAGATTTTCCGAGAGTGCCATACCCAAAAGACAAAGACACGTTTTGGCAATTGGTAAAATTAGGCGGAGAAATTCGGCAAATTCATTTATTGGAAAGCCCAACAGTTGAGAAATATATTACACAATACCCAATTGATGGCGATAATGTGGTAATCAAACCACGCTTCGAAAATTCCCCTCCTTTGGAGGGGTTAGGGGAGGTCGGAAAAGTTTACATCAACGACACGCAGTATTTTGATAATGTTCCAGAAGTCGCTTGGAATTTCTATATCGGTGGTTATCAACCAGCTCAGAAGTGGCTTAAAGACCGCAAAGACCGTAAATTAGAATTTGAGGATATTTTGCACTATCAAAAAATAATTGTTGCCCTTTCGGAAACCGACAGGTTAATGAAAGAGATTGAAAACATTGAAATTGAGTAATTACAAATAGACTTCAATTCAATATCGCAGTAGCCTTTTTTGTGTGTAAATAATGTATATTTAAATCTTTTTTCTAAAATATTAAGAAATATATTTAAGATTAAAACATTCCCTACTAAATTACTCTTCCCTAATTAATTCCATTTTCATTTTAAATTAACATTTTGTATGTAATTTTGCAAATTCATTCACTTATTTAAGGTAATTTTATGTTTAAAAATATCATAAAACAAAATATGTTTTTCGTATTGCTTATTGTGCTTGTATTTAACTTTGCAACTGCACAAGAGCAATCAATCAATAAGAAATTTCCCAAAAACATTATCGTGATGATTGGCGATGGTATGGGTCGCAACCAAATTACAGCCACAAATTATTACTTTTATGGCAAAGATTCTGTTCAAGTTTATGAAAAATTTCCTGTACAATTATTTATGTCCACTTATCCTGCAGTAATTGAAGATAATAACAAGTATTCTCTAAAATATGATTCGGAATATTTTTGGGCAGAGTTCGAAAATCCAAAAGATGGTTTCACAGATTCCGCTCCTGCGGCAACCGCAATGTCCACGGGTAGCAAAACTTACGGTGGCTCTATTGGGATGGACTTGAACAAACAACCTCTTGTTCATTCCTCGCAAATTGCCAAGAAATTAGGTAAATCTATTGGAGTTGTTACCACAGTTCCATTATCTCACGCTACTCCGGCGGGTTTTCTTGCACACAAGGAAAGCCGCAAGCAGTATTCGGATATTGCCCAAGAAATGATTGATTCAGATGCTGATGTAATTATCGGAGCAGGTCATCCTGATTATGATAATTCAAATCAAAAACTTGATACATCAAAATATCAATATGTTGGTGGCATAACATATTGGGAAAAATTAAAAAAAGGTTATAAAGGTTGGACGCTTATCCAAACAAAACAAGATTTTGAAAAATATCAGACTGGCAACACTCCAAAAAGACTAATCGGCGTGCCACAAGTTAATTCCACATTGCAACAAGAAAGAAAGGGAGATGACAAGGCAGAACCAAATAAATGCCAAAAAAATGAAAACGTCCCCGACCTGCAAACAATGACAAATGTTGCTTTGAATGTATTGGACAATAATCCCAAAGGCTTCTTTGTGATGATTGAAGGAGGAGCAATCGACTGGGCTTCACACGCAAACCAGACGGGCAGAATGATAGAAGAAACTGATGATTTTAATAAAGCAATTGATGCTGTTGTTAAATGGGTGGAAAAAAATAGCAATTGGGACGAAACTTTGCTTATTATAACTGCCGACCACGAGACAGGATATATCACCGGTCCAAAAGAAAATGACCAAAATCCTTTAACAAATCCGATTGTAAATAATGGCAAAGGCAAAATTCCAGGGATGAAATGGAATTCAAATAATCACACAAATTCATTAGTGCCATTTTTTGCAAAAGGTGCGGGCTCGGAATTATTCTATCTCTTTGCAGACGAAACAGATATGATTCGTGGCAAATATATCAATAATACAGAAATTGGAATTGCAATCAAGCTATTATTGAATTATTCGAAATAAGGTGTTGGGTCTTGGATATTGGGGGTTGGGCGTTGCACGTCTTTGCGAGTTCCGATTTATCGGAACGAAGCAAACTAATTCAATTTGAAAATTTGAAAATTTGAGATAAATCCCCCTCACGGAGGGGGCAAGGGGGAGGCTCTGATAAAAAACAAAATAAAAACCTTCAGAAGGTTTGAAACCTTCGGAAGGTTTATTATAGAAAAGAAAGATACGAAACAA
>DYLM01000155.1 GCA_020722095.1 Chloroherpeton thalassium | reverse complement strand
ACGTTCAACATTTTATTGGACATTTACAAACAAACAAGGTTAAAGAAATTTTAAAATACAACATTACTTGTATTCAATCACTTGATCGTATAAGTTTAGCAGAAAAATTGCATAATCAACTAAGTTCAATAAATCGAACAATAGATGTTCTCATTCAAGTAAATACATCTAATGAAGAGAGTAAATTTGGCATTGCACCAGAAGATGCAATAAATTTTACAAAACAAGTCGCAAGTTTCAATACATTAAAAATAAAAGGACTTATGACGATCGGTTTATTCAGTTCAGACAGTGTTAAAGTGAGGAAATGTTTTAAAAGATTAAAAACTATCCAACAGGAAATTATAGCAGCTCAGATACCAAGTGTAGAGATGAAAGAATTATCAATGGGAATGAGCTGTGATTTTGAAATTGCAATTGAAGAAGGTGCAACAATTATTAGAATTGGAACCGCTATTTTCGGCAAAAGACCATACCCAGATACTTATTATTGGAACGAAAGCCAGAAAGTTGATTAGCTTATTTACTATTGATAATTAAATTTAACCAAAAGAGTGCTTAAGTTAAAAGAATTCAATAGTATTATACATAACAAATAACCAAAAAGTGAAGCACACCTCTCCACCTGCTATGCTAACTCTTTACTTTTAACATCAGCATTTGATTTTTAAGGAATGGTGAAAAAGTAACCATTATTTTTATTACACCTTTTATTCTCATTTTACTTTACCCACTTAACTATCAGTTAGCTGGTTATGGAATTTCTCTGACTATTCATTTACCCCACAAATGAATCTGAGTTTTTATGATTGCCCAAAAATTAGCTTAATAATTTTTAATTAAGAAGTAGAAATATTTTTTGGAATCTTTAAGTAAAAAAATTATTTTAAACATAACCTTTTAGGTAATATTTAAATATGCGAAGAAACAGTTTCATATCTCGTGAACAGGATTATGCATTAAGAATGATTGCTTATCTAGCAGGGTTACCAAAAAACGAATACATATCTGTTAAAGAACTATCAAAAAGATTATTTATCTCACCAAAATTTGCAGCTCGGATTATTCATAAATTAAAAAAAGAGAACATTACTGGTTCTATACAAGGCAAGTATGGCGGAGTTTTTCTTAAAGCCAGTGCCAAAAAACTTTCAATGTATGATGTGCTAAATACTATAGGCTTCAAAGTAAAGTTTAATGATTGTTTGAAAGAAAATTTTGTTTGTGAATTAATGTTCGGTTGTAAGTTTCATTCATTTTGGGTAAATGAGGAAAAACTATTGATAGATAAATTAAAAAACCAAAAGATTTCTGAATATATTCTTAAAGAACAATATCCTTAATTAAATTATTCACACTAATAGTGAGGTGAAATATGGATGCACTTACTTTAGCACGATGGCAGTTTGCAATAACAACTGTCTATCATTTTTTCTTTGTGCCAATTACCCTAGGTCTTTCAATTGCTGTGGCAATTATGCAAACAGCATATTACAGAACCGGTAATGAAGCATACAAGAAAATGACAAAATTCTGGGGCAAACTTTTCTTAATCAATTTTGCAATTGGGGTTGTGACTGGTATTGTCCAGGAATTTCAATTTGGTATGAACTGGTCGCAATACTCAAGATTTATGGGAGATATTTTTGGAGCTCCACTCGCAATTGAAGCTCTGCTTGCTTTCTTTATGGAATCAACATTCCTTGGTGTCTGGATTTTTGGTTGGGATAGAATTCCCAAAAAAGCACATCTTGCATCAATCTGGCTTGTTGCGATCGGCTCAAATCTTTCAGCAATCTGGATACTCGCAGCAAATTCATTTATGCAACAGCCTGTTGGTTATGCGATAAGAAATGGTCGTGCAGAAATGACTGATTTCTTTTCGATAATAACTAATGGACATCTTTGGGTTCAATTTCCACACGTTTTCTTTGGTGCAGTTGCAACAGCTGGGTTTTTAATTCTATCTATAAGCGCTTATCAATTAGTTAAGAAAGGCAAGCACGAAGTTTTTAAGAAATCTTTTAAATTTGGCGCAGTTTATGCTTTAATTGGTTCATTGCTCGTAATTTTATTGGGTCATACTCAAGCACAGTATATGGTTAAAGTACAACCAATGAAAATGGCTGCAGCAGAAGCTTTATGGGAGAGTGAGAATCCGGCTGCAATGTCTTTATTCACTTTTGGCGATGAGAAAAATCGGAAAGATGTTTTTGCGATTAAAATTCCTGGTGCTTTAAGTTTTCTTGCATATAACAAATTTGAAGGGGAAGTAAAAGGAATTAAAAATCTTCAGAAAGAAGCAGAACAAAAATATGGTGCGGGTGATTATGTCCCACCGGTAGCAGTTTCCTACTGGTCTTTTAGAATCATGGTCGGTGCTGGATTCTTAATGTTATTCATCGCAATATTATCTACAATAAAAGCTTATA
>DYLM01000154.1 GCA_020722095.1 Chloroherpeton thalassium | reverse complement strand
AATTCAACCATACATCCAGGAATAAATGAATTTAAGAATTCTGCTTTGTGGCACAATGGAATTGATGAAAATTGCGACGGCATTGATGTTAATCCAAGCGTAAATGTTTTGAAAACAGGTCCTCTTAACGCAAAAGTTGGCGACATAGTTACATATACAATAATTGTAACAAACAACGGAACAGTGAATTTAACAAATGTTGTTCTTAACGATTCGCAAATTAACTTTGTACAAACCATTGGCGACTTTAATGTAGGCAAAACAATAACTTATTATGCAAATCACACACTTCAATCAAGTGATCTTGATGCTAATGGAAACTTTACAAATGTTGTACGTTTGTTTGGTAATATTAAATATACATCCTCTACTTCAACAACAATAACTTCAACTGCGTCATCTTCTTTTGAAATAGGAAGTGGAAGTTGGACCTTAAACGGAGTAAGTGCAAACGTAAGTATAACAAAAACAGCAATTTATTCTAATCCTGTAAATGTCGGCGATATAGTTAAATATATAATAACTTTGAATAATACAGGTTCTGGCGACGCATCAAATATTGGCGTAGTTGATCAAATTTCAAGTGATTTGATAATTGTTAGTAACGCTTCTTCGTGCGAATTTAGCGGTGGATGCAACGCAACAACAAATCTTTGCAACATCACTATTTCAACACTACCAAATAAAACAAGCTGTGAAATAAATATAACAACACAAGTTAAACCGAATGTAATTTATATTCCTATAAACATAGTTAACATTACTATTAACAGCAACACAACAAACGCAACAACAAACGAAACAATTAATGTAATGCTTCCAAATATAATTATAACAAAAATAGCAAACACAACAAACGCAACTGTCGGCGACTCAATTTTATACACAATTTTGCTTAACAACACAGGTAACGGAACGGATAAAAATTTGACAATAATCGACCAAGTTTCAAGCAATTTAACAATTGTTAGCAACACATCAAATTGTAGTGGTTTTGTTGGCGGATGCAATTCAACAAACTTTTGTAAATTTAATGTTAGTGAAATCCTTAACAAATCGGCGTGTGTTATTAACATAATTGCGAGAGTTAAGGAAAACGCAACAAATGTTAGCGCAAACAGCGTTTTAGTAAATTCATCAAGTGGAACAAACCAAACCAACCAAACTAATGGCTCAATCAATATAATTTATATTTGCTATTATGACAATGATAATGATACTTTTGGAAATTCAGCAAATTTAACAATACAAATAAATAATATTACTTGTCCGATGAATTATACGCGTGTGGGTAATGATTGCAATGACGCTAATTCGCAAATTCATCCAAATGCAATAGAAATTTGCGGCGACGGAATTGATAATGATTGTAGTGGAGGAGATGCTTCTTGCTGTGGAAACGGACAATGCGAAGCAAATAAAGGTGAGAATTGCTCAACTTGCTCTGCTGATTGCGGAGGGTGTCATTCTATTTCTTCTGGTGGGAAGGTATATCATGTAAAAACAGACATAGGATGTAAATTTTACGGAACATATCCTTTACAGCAAGGAAAATATATTTTAACTTCACCGACAGCTACTTTTAATTTTATAATGTTAGGATTTAACTTTATGAATATAAGCAATGTGTCTCTGGCGAAAGTGGTTGATTTCTATGACTTTGAGACAAATTGTTCAACTGTAAGCGCGACATCTAACTTTATTGCAGATATGCATCCTATTAATATCTCTATATATAATGAAGGCGTCTGCACAATTACTGCAAAACCAAAGCAAGGAAGCTACAACTACCATGGTTGTGTGTTGAAAGTTAAATATGAAAAACCTAAACCTGCTTGCTTGTTTGACATAGCAAAATTTAATGTTTCCGAAATTCGTGGGGAAGTGAATATTTCGTTAGCGATAACAAACACTACCAATGCAACAAAGATTTCAAACATAACAAACAAAACATCAACGAACTTAACAGTGAATCAAACAATTGCAATAAATCGAACATTTGCAACAACCCATACAAGAACAATAAACGCTACAAAAGCAATAAAAGTATGCATAACTGCAACGAATTGTACTTCTAGCGGAGTTAGAATATTTATCAATTCAGATCCGAAATCAAATTGGACTTTTGACACAACTTCAACAACAGTTAATGTTTTGTTAGGTAAAGAGGTTTGTTACTCTTTCAATGTTAAGAACTATGGAGCAAACAATTCAATAGCAAATGTTTCTATTAGCTATGGTGGAAAAACGATAACAAAGAATATTACACTTTACAATGAGCCAATAGTAACCGAAGGCGGAATCACAGGTTTGTTTTTAGGAGCATTTTTAAACTTGTGGTGGCTTTTGTTAATCGCTATTTTTGGGATTTTAGCGTGGTTCTTCTTTCTACATAAAAAAGTTAAAGCGACAAAAATTATTGATGAAAACAA
>DYLM01000049.1 GCA_020722095.1 Chloroherpeton thalassium | reverse complement strand
ATAAAAACATTTAAAATAATTATAAAAGTAATTGTAATTTTAAAATAATTAAAAAAAATATTTTTACTAATAAAGAGAATAATTAGTTGAACTTATAAATTTATTAAATTAGTATTAATAATAATTTTATAAATAAATAATATTGAAATAATGTCATAAGTTATTTACAATTATATAAATAGTTATAATTTATATATAATAAAAAACAATAGGGAATGAAGGAAAAAAAAATCGTTATCATTAGATTATTATCAATAACATAATGATAACGAAGAATATTGAAAGGAAAATGATGTGTGTTGAATTAAATATACTAAAACTTCCTTACCAAACGAGCTGCGAAGGCTCCATCGCAACTATGGCGGTGAGGATAAAGTTGCATCGTCCCTTGGTTACAAACTTTTTCGGGCAAATATTTCTCTGCGGGGTCAAGCACAAACTCTGTATGCCTTTGTAAAAAGTCTGTAATCACTTGAATATTCTCTGCGGGCTCTATAGTACAAGTAGAATACAAGAGAACGCCTCCAGGAACCACGAGTTTTGCGGCATTATCCAATATATTCTTCTGTGTGTTGACGAGTTTCCAAATGTCATCCAATTCTCTTTTCCATTTAATGTCGGGTTTCTTGGAAATAGTTCCCAGCCCGGAACACGGAACGTCTGCAAAAACAAGGTCGAATCCTTGATTATCAGAATAAGTCAAGGCATCGGCTTCCATCGTCCTTATAATATTAATGCCGAGTCGTTGTGCGCCCTCTTCGATGAAGTGTAATTTAGATGGATATTTATCCATAGCAATAATTTCCCCTTGGTTTTGCATCAAAGTTGCGAGGAAAAATGATTTTCCTCCTGGAGCGGCACAAATATCTGCCACACGACTCGCCGGTTTGGGCGAAGCGAGAATACAAGCCAAGGAAGCGGAAGGATCTTGTATTGAAACGTCTCCGTTGGTGAAGGAAACGGAATCAAAAATGTTTACTTTAGGATTAAAAATCATTAGAGTATCATTATGGAAGGAGTAGTTTTTGTAAATAACTTCCTCGGAATCGAGGAAATTTCGGAAATTCTGCCCATTAGACAAGAGGCGATTGATACGGGCGGGGATATAAGGGCGCTTGTTCATTGCAACGAGAAGTTTTTCGGTTTCATCGGGACCTAATTGCTCGAGCCAACGCTTCACGAGCCATTTAGGATACGCATAAAACACGGAAAGATAGTACGAGAGGTCTTGCTTTGGGTCTGGGAATCGCAGATTATCAAGATTTCTCAATATATTCCGAAGCACGCCATTCACAACGCCTGCAGTTTTTTCCCCTTGAATGTTCTTGGTGATTTCAACGGTCTCGTAAATTGCCACAGGTTGAGGAATTTTGGTAAGAAAAAGGATTTGATAGAGCCCAACGCGCATTGCGTTCTTCACCCAATTAAGATTTTTCTGGAAATCGCCGTGATAAAATCCTGTAAGAATCCAGTCGAGCTTTGCTCTCCAACGGATAACTCCATTAACAATCTCTGTGAGCAAGGATTTATCAAACTTGTTGAAGTGTTCTTTGGAAAATTCGTTAGCAAGAAGTTTGTCGATGTAGGCATCGGAGCGGTCGTATCGGTTTAAAATCTTCACAGCGGAGAAACGGACGTTGTAGTTGCGTTTTTGATTGGGATTATCTTGAGAATTATCGGAGTTGTGATTAGCATCAGAAAAATTTTTGTTAGAAATATCATAATTTTCTTTTGAATCGTTAGTATTGTTGTTGAAATTATTATTATCCATAAAGTATAATCAAAAATGAAAAAATTGAACAAATCTAATACGTTATTGTCGTTAAGTTTATTGTTTTTAAGCATAATATTATTACCAAGCAAATCAATTTCCCAGCCCATAGATAGTCCAATAAAACCAGTGCAAGTGATAATTCACGACTGGGAAATAGGAGCATTTATAGGATTGGGAGCGAATTTCAACTCGGGAGAATATGAGGCTGAATGTGCGGAGTGTATATTTGATGATGTTTCGAACTTTGGATATACAATCGGATTGAAAACAGACTATCAATTGAATAATAATTTCTTCGTTGGAGCGAATGCGATGTACGAAAATCAATTGATGAAAGGAGCATTTCGCAGAATTGAGAGCGTTCCATTGCAAAGAGCAGACGGAACAATATTAGATGTACCAATTGAATTTAGACATAATTTAGAATTAGATTTGAATGCTTTGACTTTATCGCCAAATATAACCTATAGAATTGGAAGATTTATGGATTTTAAAATGGGATTTTATGCAGACTTCAATATTAATTCAAATATTATGCATAAGAAAACCCTTTTAACAACATCAACAATCCTTCCAGATGGCGAGAAAGTAAAAGTATCAATTCCAGGTGAAAAAGATGCTTCCATTGTTTTGGAAGATTATGAAATACCCGGAATAACCTCACCACAATTAGGTTTGATGCCACAAATAAATTTCAATATCAAGCTCAGCGAGTCCACAGATTTACTAATAGGCGGATTCTACAAGGTTCCATTCACCGAAATTGCTTCCAATCAAACACTAAAAGTAAATGTTTGGAGAATATTTTTCGGATTGTCATTTGATATTAATGATGATAGCCGAGAATTTGGTCATTAAAATTGAATAATTATCCAAGTTTGTAGTATAAAATTTGACAAATTGCTTATAGTTCCGAACAATTTTGTAATAAATTTTCCCAATTCTTGTCAATAACTCGTAATTTTTTGTTAAATTAAATTTCTGAAAAGTGTAAAAAACACTTTAAAGTTAATTAGAATTTCAGAACAAATTATAAGAGTGGTTTTATGATGAACAAATTATTCTATGTTTTTATTTTTGTAGTAATGTTTGGAGCTGTATTAAGTAGCACAAATGCAAACGAGTTACAAAAAATCCATCCAGCATTGCAAATTACTGACGAAAGCAATGATGAAGTGTACCTTTTAGCTGCAGTAATATCTACAAATTCACAAGATGATGAACAAGGAGCAAAAGGCGGAACTATCCTACAAAAGCGGATTAAGATTATCAACTTAGGTCCCACAGTAAATTGGAAAGGTTATGATTACGCGCCAACAGTCTCGGCTGATGGTAAAACACTATTCTTTGTATCCGATAGAAATGGCAGTATTTTAACTGCTAAAAATGACAATAGTCATGATTTCTGGGCTGCAAAGAAAAACAATAGGCTTGATACAGTATTTTTTACACCATATAATATTGATACATTATTTGCATTCAAAAATTTAGGTGTAAATACACAATTAAATGAAGGAGCAGCATCAATAGCTGCTGATGGTCAAACATTGTATTTTACTGGTTGTAACCGCGAAGATGGTTTTGGTAGCTGTGATATTTATAAAACTACCATTGAGGGTGATATTTGGGGAAGACCAGTAAATATGGGTCCAAAAGTAAATAGTGAGAAATTTGATTCCCAACCATCTATTGCTCCCGACCAAAGTAGAATATATTTTGTTTCTACTCGCCAAGGTCCGCATAGTAATGGCGATAATTATCCTAAAAACTTCGATATATGGTACAGTGATTGGGATGCTGATATGGAAGAATGGAAAGAAGCTCAAAACTTAGAAGCAATAAATACAGATGGGCGAGAAGAATCTCCATTTATCGCTGCTGATGGTGTTACAATGTTTTTTGCTTCAAATGGACACAAACCAAATTATGGTGGATTAGATTTTTATGTAACTCGATATGATGAAAATACAAAAACTTGGACAACACCAGAAAATTTAGGTGAACCAATTAATACAAAAGAAGATGAACAATTCATAACTTTACCTGCTTCAGGTGATATTATTTATTTCTCATCAAGAAGGGAAGATATTCCTGGATATCAAGGAGACTATGATGTATTTATGGCATTTGTTCCTACATTCTTTAAAACAAAAATTGTTAATATTACAGTTAAAGATGAATGTACAGGTGAATTTTTACCATCAACAATTGATATTTATAATCCAGTTACTAAAAAAACAATTACAGAAAAAGTCACTCCTGAAAAGCCTACTTATTCAATTATTGTTACAAATTCAGAATATGGCAATCCAAAAGATTCTATAAAGTTTATTGATTATGAGATTACTGCTTCCAATGAATCTTATGCTTCCAAAAAAGTTATTCAAAGAGTTACTAAACCTGAAATTACAGAAAACCCAGACGAAGCTAACAAAACAGAGGAAGAAATTGATGTAACGATTTCATTAGGTGAAAGACCAGTACTTACTCCATTAGTAAGTGAAGCTGAATATATCAGAAGAGCTAAAAAGTTTGATCCAAAAATCGCTTCATTTAGAGGACTTGTGATGGAACAAATTCAAACTTGGGACCTGTACCCATTATTAAACTATGTATTTTTTGATTTAGGTAGTGGTAAATTGCCATCAAGATATATTTTATTCAAAAATAAAGAACAAACCAAGTATTTTGCTGATACATCAATTGCTGGTGGTACATTAAATAAATACTATCATATCTTGAATATTTATGGATTTAGATTAAATAGATTCCCTGATACAAAAATTGAAATAGTTGGAACAACAGACGGCACAACTCCCGAAGAAAAACGTTCAGGATTACCAGAAGAAAGAGCAAATGCAGTATTTCAATACCTAAGAGATATTTGGGGAATTTCTCCTGATAGAATGAAATTAACATATTTACCAAAACCAAAAGTTGTATCAAATTTAAAAGACTCTTTGGGTATTACGGAAAATCGTCGTGCAGAAATTCTTTGTGATGATTGGAGAATTATGCAACCAGTATTTGATAAAGATCCTAAAACTTTCCCACAACCAGACACAATGCAATGGGTAATGAAAAATGGTATAGATACTAAGATTTTGGCAAAACGAAGAATCGAAATTACTCGTAACGACCAACCTTGGAAAGTATTAGATAATCTCCCATTAGATAAAGATACAATTACTTGGGATTGGCAAAACGAAGATGGATTATATCCTAAAGATAATGCAAGATATGTTGCTTATATGATTGTAACCACAATAAACAATAAAGAATGTAAATCCGATCCAGCAGTAGTACCAACTATGCAAGTAACCTCCGAGCAAAAGAAAGTTGCAATCGGTGGTGATAGTACTTTGGAAAGATATAACCTTATCTTATTCCCATTTGATAAATCAGATGCTGGTCCCATCAACGAACGAATTATGCGTGAATATGTTTACGAACGCGTTAAACCTACATCTTGGGTTGAAGTTGTTGGACACACTGATGTTGTTGGTATGTACGAGCATAACCAAAAATTGTCAGACAGACGATCAACTACTGTTCGTAATGGTATTAATACACAAACTGGTGGCAAAGTAGGGGTTTTGTTAGTGAGAGGTGTTGGTGAAGACGAGCCACTTTATACAAATGAATTACCAGAAGGAAGGTTCTACAATAGAACAGTGCAAGTGGTTATTCGAACTCCGGTTAGTGAATACGAAAAATAGAAATTTTGTCATAAATTAATAGTAATAGCCCACGAATTTATTCGTGGGTGAAAAATAAAAAGTATTTCAACTATTCTCCCAACCCTATGCTTAAGCATAGGGTTGAATGGGATTAAATTTTTGTTTTTTTCAATAATCCGATAACTTATAATCAAATGTAGTCCATCTATAACATGGACTACATTTTTTTATCTCAACTTGCTGTCTCACAAATCCAGAATATTACAAAATTGAATTTCAAGATACTCTCCTTCTCATCAACTTATTTATAATCACTTCAAATTTCAATCTTTAAATATTTAATTCGTATTTATTTAATTATATTTTGCAAAATTTAAATTGACTAAAATGATTAATAATATAGAAATTATGTCTCCAGTCGGATCTTACGAAATGCTTTATGCAGCCATTAATGCAGGCGCTGGATCTGTTTATTTTGGAGCATCGCACTTAAATATGCGTGCAAAATCTTCCAAGAACTTTAGCATCGAGGACCTAAAAAATATTGCGAGTATTTGCAATAAAAACAATGTGAAGAGTTATCTTACAGTCAATACAATTATTTACGATGAAGAAATTAAGGAAATGCAAAATATTATCAAAATAGCTAAAGAAAGTGGAATTTCGGCTGTAATTGCTACTGATATTTCTACTATTACTTATGCAAGAAGCATTGGTATGGAAGTGCATATCTCAACTCAACAGAATATCACTAATACCGAAGCTGTTAAATATTTCTCGCAATTTGCTGATGTTATGGTTTTGGCACGCGAATTGAACTTAGAGCAAGTAAAAGTTATTTGTGATAATGTTAAAAATCAAAATATTATTGGACCCGGTGGTGAATTAGTTAGAATCGAAATGTTTATTCACGGAGCATTATGTATGGCTATTTCGGGAAAATGTTATTTGAGTCTTCACACACAAAATCATTCTGCTAATCGTGGCGATTGCCTGCAAACTTGTCGGCGACCTTATGAAGTTTCGGATAAAACAAGTAATTTGCAACTTGAAGTTGATAATGAATATATAATGTCGCCAAAAGATTTAAGTACGATAGATTTTTTAGATAAAATTTTGCAAGCAGGAGTAACTGTACTAAAAATCGAGGGGCGGGGTCGCTCGCCCGAATATGTTAAAGTTACAACTGAGGTTTATCACCAAGCTGTTGAAGCATACTTTAATGGAAATTATACACCTGAAAATATTGCTATTTGGAAAGATAAACTTGCACGAGTTTATAATAGAGGTTTTTGGGATGGGTATTATCTTGGTAGAAAATTAGGGGAATGGACAAATGTGAAGGGTTCTTCGGCAACTACAACAAAAGTTTATGTAGGAAAGGCAATGAATTATTATCAAAAAATTGGAATAGCAGATTTTTTAGTCGAAGATCAAAGTATTTCAATTGGAGATGAATATTATATTATTGGACCTACGACTGGAGTAGTTGAAGGTAAATTAGAGCAACTTTTTGTGAATGAAAAGCAAGCAATAATTGCAAACAAAGGAGATAGAATTACTTTTAGATCTATCCCCAAAGTGCGTGAAAGTGATAAATTATATAAAATCATTAAGCGATAATTAATTCAATAAGTTAAGCCATTTTCGGCTCTTTCTTGTCGGATGTTTTCAATTTTATAAAGTTTGTCAATTACAGCATTTTCTAAACTTATTCCTCTTGCGTTCACATAATTTAATAGTGCAATAAAGACATCTGCGGCTTCATCAGCAAATTTTTCAGGTTCAATGTTGCGCCCTTTCCATTGCTTTTTTTCTAAATTAGCCAACTCTCCTGCTTCTCCATTGAGTTCTAAACAAAAGAATTCAGGCGACCTTGCCACAAAGAATTTTTTCTGGTAATTATCAAATTCATTTTGAATTGTTGATAGGGAAGACTGTAAAGATAGTTCTAATTGCTCTAAATTATTTATTTTCATAATATTTCTTTAATTCTTCTAACTGCTTACGTTTTATTGATTTTGGAATTTTATAGCCACCATATTCATCAACTTTTGGGACATTTTGGATTAAATGCTCATCACTTGTCTTTTCGTCAATTTTAACAACAATTTTATCTTTTTGCTCTTTATCTTCAATCTCTGAAATATTAACATCAGGAGTTAAATGTATTACTTCTTTGTTGTTAATATTATTTTTGGGGTCATTATTAGGAAATGTGTTTATTTCATCAGTATTAACTACAATTTGCTGCTGATGAGCGATAGTGTTATTATGAGCAGGATTGTCATTACTGATATGTGATATTTTTGGTTGATTATTGGAATTATAGTCGTTTTCATTAGTTTCCTTATGTTTTTCCTTTAATTTGCTTGAAGCAATTTTATTGAAAACTTCATTAATCTGCTCATCATTTTCATATTCTGTTTCATCATCTTGAGTTATAACCGTATGTTTTGGCTTTTCATTCTTATTTGGAGTACTTTGATTTGTTATTTGACTAAATTCAAAGAAATTTAAAGAATCAAGTGATGTAAAAACACTTGGGAAGGGCAAAAAATAAGTATTATGTGTAAAAATAACAGGTAAATGCAACTGAACTAAATAATTAATATCATTTTGCGAAAACTTAGCAATCAGGGAATTCGGGAAAAATAATATTTTAGTGGCTTTATTTTCAAAAGACAAATAATCTGTATTATTGTTTATTGGAATAGTTATAAGTTTAGCAAAATCTTCTGCTTTGACATAATCTTTATGATTAATTTCCATCAAGGGAATGCTTGTGGGCTTTCCCTTGATGGTAACTTTTTGTAGTTTGGAATTTGCTGCCCAACTTAAATTACTTATTAATATAATACTTATAATGATATATTTAAAATTCATAGTTTGATATTTTTATTTGTTCTTATAAGTATTTATTATCGGAATTTATTAAGTTATTTTAAGTTTCTTTTGTTATATTATGCCCGAATTTTCAACGATTATCTTGGTTGAAGAATGGAAATTGGGACAATCATTTCTTCAAGTGAAATTCCGCCGTGTTGGAAACTATCACGATATTTATTTAAGTAATAATGATAATCAGTCGGATAAACGAAATAACTATCTTCCTTCGCAATATAATTACTTACAGAAATTCCCAATCTTGGAATTCTTATCTTCTCTAAATCTTTGATTGACATTGCATTTTTTGAATCGGTTTTTACATTTTTGCCAAATTTATATCTCAAGTTTGAACTTGTATCTTTGTCGCCCAGCACTTGAACACCCTTCATACATCTTACCGACCCGTGATCTGTTGTAATGATAACTTTTGCATTTTTCTTTTCGGAAATTGTTATCAACATATTTAACAAACTTGAATGCGAGAACCAAGATTTAGTCAAACTTCGATATGCTGCCTCATTAGGTGCAATTTCCTTCAAAATTGCATAATCCGAGCGCGAATGTGCAATCATATCAACTGCATCAATTACTATTGCTGTAAGCGAACTATCAAGATAATCTTTGAATTCTTTTTCAATTTTTTTGCCATAATCTGTATCAAAAATCTTGATATAATTTACTTTGGATTTGAGCGAAATTTTCCTTCTCGAAATCCAAGCCTCCAAAAGTTCCTTTTCGTAAGCATTTAGTTTGTGATCTTCAGAATTGGTCTCAACATTCCACCATTGAGGGTAATTCTGTTTAATTTGCAATGGATATAATCCCGAGAAAATGGAGTTTCTTGCATAAGGTGTTGCTGTTGGCAAAATTGATGAATAAAAGTCAGTTTTAATTGAAAAATAAGGATTGAGCAATTCAGCCATTCCAAGCCATTGATCGTATCGCATACAATCCACTACAAATAAAAATACCGGAGAATTTGAATTTAGTTGTTTCTCTAAATATAAATCCAATAAATGAGGTGAGAGTGGTGGATTACCTTCTTTCGGTTTATCAGTTAGCCAAGAATAATAATTTTCTTCAACATATTTAGCAAATTCGCCGTTTGCTGCTTTCCACTGGTCTTGCAAAGTCTGGTCTAAACCTGTATCTTTTATTCTATCTAATTCAAGGGTCCATTGAGTTAATTGCTTGTAGATTTCCACCCAATCCTGCCAATCGTGCCAAAATGTGATTTTTTGAGATAATTGGTTAAATCCAGCTAAGTAATTTTGAATAAATTTCTCTTGCTTAATTCTGCCTTCCTCCAAAAACTTTTTGCAAGTCATAATAATTTGGGCAGGATTTACAGGTTTGGTTAAGTAATCATCTATACTTTTTCCGATTGCCTCCTCCATCAAAGTTTCTGCTTCGTTTTTTGTCACCATAACAATGGCTGTACCTGGGTCAATATCTTTAATAAGTGGCAATGTTTCTAAACCAGTAAGCCCAACCATTGTCTCGTCTAAAAATACCAAATCAAAGTGTTGAGATTTAACTTGTTCGATTCCATCTTCGCCATTTGTGGCAGTTGATACCTCATAACCCTTCTCTTTAAGTAAAATTAAATGTGGCTTGAGGTAATCAATTTCATCGTCAATCCAAAGGATTTTCCCTTTTGACATATTTTCTCCAAATAGTTAATTGATTTAGTATAAATAAGTTACATAATTCGTATGATATTAAATGTGTCGAAACTATTTTGTATCACTTGATTGTAGTAATTGTATAGGGGCAAAGGAAATGCGAAATTCATTTCAATTAAATGTTCGCCATAAACAATTGCATATACAATTGAAATGGCAGGCACATCAAACATTTCTTTTTGATACAAAATTCTATCTATAATCGAAGGAAATGTGCGATATGGTTTAGTTTTTCTTTCTAACATTTCATATCTGAACATTTTTTTCTCCGTAGTATCTTGCATCATTCTCCACGCTTCAATACTTTCGGCGGGCTCGGAAGCTCCCACCATTTTTGAGAAAAATGGAACTATCTTAATCCGCCCAGTCAATCTATGTGCATTATTTCCAATATAAAGATTCCCTTTGTCCTTGCTTGAATTTGGAGGCATAAACAAAACAATTGTGCTATCTTTATACTTGGTTACTTCACTTTTTAGAAAATCGGGTAACGAAATGGTAAAACTTGAATCTTTATCGGCAAATAACTTAAGAGTAGCATTTTCGGGTTTTAGCGTATCGCTGGCATAAATATCAGAAACCATTAATCTATCGTTTAAAGCACGAACGGAATCACCAGTTGCTTCGAATGCAAAAGCACGATTATTATAAGCTAAAAAATTGAGAGGCTCTTGGTAAATAACTTGAGTATAATCGTTTATTGCTTCTTGGAAATTTTTATTTTTATAATAGGAATTTGCACGATTGATAAATGTTTCGGGATTAACTCGTCCATTTAGAAGTGCTTTGGTGTAGTTCTCAATTGCCTCTGGAAATTTATCTAATTGATGTTCTATTCTTGCTCTATAATAGTAAATTTCTGCATTATTTGTATCCAAATTATTTGCTTTTACAATGTCCTTATAAGCATTATTGTAATCTTTTTTATCAATAAGAATTTTTGCTCTATTTAATAGTGCTTCAGGAAAATTGTTATCGATTTTGATTGCTTTTGAAAAAGATTCCAATGCAGCAGCGGTGTCCTTTAATTTCAATTTTATTAAACCATATAGATTATGCACATCAGATATTTGAGGAGAAACCTTCAGAAGCAGTGATGCGTATTTATTTGCCGTATCGTATTCATATAAATAATAATGGCAAAGCGATTTATTAAATAGTGCGTCTGGATGATTTTTATCAATCGCTAATACCTTTGCATATACATTGGCTGCATCAATGTATTTGTGCAATACCATTAAGTTGTTGCCCAATTGAATTTTTTTCTCAAGTGAATCAGCAGAATATAAGTTTGTTGCTGCACCAAATATTATAATTCCTAAAATAATAATGTATCTTTTCATTCTTTCCTCTTTGATGAATTAACGAATTAAACTGATATTTCTTGAATAAAATATTATTTTTACATAATTTCTACATATTATTGTAGGAATCAATATCAATATTAGTTCTTATTTTTTTTGAAATTTCCAATTTTGTAAATTCGTTTAATGTTTTAGAAATCAAATTTTGAAGTAAATTGCCAGATTTATCAGCAATTTTGGAACTTCGAATAAAAATGTAAATTCTAAATTTGTTGTTTATTCTTGATATGCTTGGAATAATTGGCTCGGTTATGATAAAGTTTTGCACTTTGTTCGGTATCAAACTTCTAAAATTTCTTGCGGCTTCCAATGTAATTTCGAAATCTTCGCTTGTAAATTCAATTTTAGTAATTCTTGTGTATGGAGGGTATTTAAAACTTTTCCGTTCTTGTAGTTCTTTTGCATAAAATTCATCTAAATTATAATCACGGATGCTTGTAATTGCGTAATTTCCTGGATGTGATGTTTGGATAATTACCTCACCTGGGGTTTCAGATTTTCTTCCTGCTCTACCTGCAACTTGTGTTAATAATTGGAATGTTCGCTCATTTGCCCGAAAATCAGGAAAAAATAAGTGCATATCGGCATCTACAATTCCAACCAAACTTACTCGTGGCAAATCTATTCCTTTGGATAACATTTGCGTCCCAACCAAAACATCTATATCGCCGTTCATAAAGTCCCACATTAATTTGCGATGTGCATTTTTCCGCGTTGTAGAGTCCTTGTCAAATCTCTTAATTTTTGCATCAACTCCCATTTCTGTAAGAATTTCTTCAAGTGATTCCTCTATTCTTTGAGTGCCATATCCTAATAATTGTAATTCATCGCTACCGCACACATTGCAAATTTTAGGAACATTATGCACAGCCCCGCAATAATGACAAATCAATTTCTCGCTGCTTTTATGATAAGTTAAGGAAATATCACAATTTTCACACATAAGCACATTGCCACAATCTGCACAATATAATTGAGGTGAAAATCCTCGTCTATTCTGAAATATTATCACTCCTTCTTTATTTTTAATTTTTTCAACTATCTTTTCAATTAGAATTTTTGAAAATGAATTTTGAATAGTTTTATTTTTCCTTTCCTCTCGCATATCAACTATTGTAATAATCGGTAATTTTGCTCCATCTGCACGATTAATTATCCTGTGAACATTATGAATTCCGGTATCTACATTATGCCAACTTTCCAATGACGGAGTGCCTGAACCTAATACAATTGGAATATTCTCGAATCTCGCTCGCATAATTGCAGTATCTCGTGCATTATATCTGGGTGATGGATGATCTTGTTTATAACTTGAATCGTGTTCTTCATCTACAATAATCAATCCAAGGTTTTTTATTGGTGCAAATACACTCGAACGAACTCCCATACAAATATTATAATTACCTTTTTGCAAATTGTTAAATATCTGATTTCGTTCATTGTCGGATAATGCACTATGCAAAACAGCAATCTCTTGTTTAAAGTATGCTTGCACTCTATCAACTAATTGAGGTGTAAGTGAGATTTCGGGCAACAAAAGTAATGCAGTTTTACCTTTTGCCAATACTTCTTTGATTAAATTCACATAAACTAATGTTTTACCACTTCCGGTAACGCCAAAAAGCAAATGAGAAGAAAAACTTTTCAAATTTATGTAATTTTTAATATTATCTACTACTTCTTTTTGTTCGCTATTTAATGTTATTTTCGATTCATCATTTGCAAGGTTGAGACTATTATCTTTTTGAATTGGCTTTAGAATTGAAATTTTTTTGATAATATTATCTTCCGCTAATTTTTGTAAAATACTCGGAGAAGGCGAGAACTTTTCGTTTAATTCTAACAGAGAAATTTCATTTCTCCCATTTTCTTTTTCAATAATCAGATAACTTATAATTTGAATCCTTTTTGGAGATTTCTTTTCATATTTATCAAAATAACTTCTTAATTTTTCTTCATTACTGGCAAATTCATTGTTAATTGAATATGCAATAATTTTTGTTTCAATTTGCTTCTCAAGTTGCTCGTATATCTCGATATATCCTAATTGTGCGAGTGCTTCTAATTGCGGTGCGATATTTTTAAGGTCAATTTCTTTCTCAATACTATTGATTGAGATATTCCCATTGGTTTTAAGTAAAAGATTGAGCAATTTATATCTTTTTGGGGCTTTTTTTCTAATTCGGAGGAGTTCAGAATCAGTTGGTTGCTTTAATATTCCAATTTTTTTGATTGTAGATAAATTAAAATTTGGTGGCAATGCTGCTTTGAGTACTTCGCCCCAACTTGCCAGATAGTATTCACTTACCCATTTAGTTAATTTGAGCATATTTTCGTTGAAAATTTGGGTTTCGTCAAGTATTTCAATTATTGGCTTTAATTGCAATGCCGATGGGTTTTGGTTTGCAGAAACTGCAATGCCTGTAACAGTTCTGGAACCAAGCGGTACTAATACTCGCTTTCCAATAATGTCTACATAATCAATATCGTCTGGAATAGCATAATCAAATAATTGATTTAATGGTAATAATACGGCAACTTGGATGATTTTACTCATTATAAAAATACTTTTAAAAACATATTTTCGTCAAAAAATAAAATTAAGAATATTTTCTTGATAACAAGCAACAATTTATTAACACTCAAACTAAACGGAACAAGAAATGCATAAAAATTTTTTTTTAAGCCAAAATTTTAGAAAAAATTGTAAATCTTTGTTGTTTTTTTCGTTCTTAACTTCGATTGTTTTCTTAACATTTATCTCAATTAGTTTTAGTAAATTATTGGAAAATAAAGTCTATACTGAAAGCACAGACCAAAGCAATTATTCAAACGATATTACTAATTCCAAACAAAATGCAATTACTAAAGCAATTTCCAAAACAAGAGATGCTGTTGTGGGAATAAATGTTATTGAAGTGCAGGAAGTCATTTACAATCCTTTTACTAACGATCCTTTCTTTAATTTTTTTGCTCCCTTTACAAGTCGTAAGGCTTTAAGAAAAGTTCAAGGATTAGGTTCCGGATTTATCATTTCCGAAGATGGCTACATTCTAACTAACCACCACGTTGCTGGAAATGCAAAAAAAATTATTGTTACTTTGACTGACGGAAGTAAATACAATGCCGAATTGATTGGTTCTGATATGGTTTCGGATATTGCTTTGCTCAAAATTGAAGCTGACAAACTTCCTTTTATCAAATTGGCAAATTCTGATGATTTGATTATTGGCGAGTGGGCGATTGCGATGGGTAATCCCTTTGGTTTGTTTGATATTAATTCCAAACCTACTGTAACTGTCGGCGTTGTTTCCAATCTTGGTATAAATTTTATTAACGAAGATAGACCTTTCAATCGAGTTTATAAGAATATGATTCAAACCGATGCGGCAATTAGTTCGGGTAATTCTGGTGGTCCTTTGCTTAATTCAAATGGCGATGCAATCGGAATGAATACTGTAATTTATTCAACTGCACAGAGCAACGAAGGAGCGGGAAGTATTGGGATTGGATTTGCTATTCCTATCAACCGAATAAAAGAAGTTGTTAATGAATTGCAGGACAAGGGCAAGATTGAAAGAGCAGTTTATTCTGGTTTGGAAGTTGATAATATTGATGAAAATTATGTTTCGAACTATAATTTACCCGATGAATTTGGAGTGATAATTACTCGCATTTATCGGAACTCTCCCGCTGATAAAGCTGGTTTGGAGCCCGCTGATGTAATTAGAAGCATAAACGGCACTTCAATTTATCATTCAAATGATTTTTTAGTTGAAATTTTAGACGGTAAAATAGGCGAGGAATTCAAATTGGAAATTTACCGAGAAGGGAAAATCTTAAAGAAAACTCTGATTTTAGAGAGTGCAAGGAGATAAATGGAACAATTTAGCAAATTACAAGCCGATAATCTTGTAAAAATTTATAAAAAAAGAACAGTTGTTAATCAAGTAAGTATTGAAGTAAGTCAAGGTGAAGTTGTTGGTTTGCTTGGACCCAACGGTGCAGGCAAAACTACAAGTTTTTATATGATTGTAGGAATGGTGAAGCCAGACGGCGGGCGAGTTTTGATGAATGACCAAGACATCACAAGTAAAGCAATGTTCCAAAGAGCAAAGATAGGAATAAGTTATTTACCGCAAGAACCTTCGATTTTTCGAGGTTTAAGTATCGAAAAAAATATCAAATCAATTTTACAATTGCAGGAAATTACCAAGCAAGAACAAGATGAGAAATTGGAATCGTTGATTACAGATTTTGGTTTGCAAAAAATTCGCAAAAGCAAAGGTTATATGCTTTCGGGTGGTGAAAGACGCCGCTGTGAAATTGCGCGTGCATTAGCTTCTTATCCAAAATTCGTATTATTAGACGAGCCTTTTGCGGGTATCGATCCAATTGCAGTTGAAGAAATTATGAAAATGGTTCGTCAATTGAAGGACAAGGGAATTGGTGTGATAATCACCGACCACAATGTCCACGAAACATTATCAATCACAGATAGAGCATATATTTTAATTGATGGAAAGATTTTCACAAGTGGCACTGCCGAAGAAATAGCATCAAACGAAGATGTCCGAAAACGTTATCTTGGCGAAACATTCACATTAGAAAGATATACAGGATAAAAATCATCTTCCAACGAAAGGGGAAATCTATAGCCCACGAATTTATTCTTGGGAAAATGGATTCCCATTTGCACGGGAATGACAATTTTGAAATATTTTGGACTTATGAGACAGCCACAGGTGGCTTTTTCCAATTATCTACTTAGGCAGAGCAAGCTCTGACCATGAAACAGTGAGAAATAAACCTTCCGAAGGTTTGAAACCTTCGGAAGGTTAAAAAGAAAATTTATCAGAGGCTGCATCATAAGTCAATTTATTCTATTTTGTGTTCTTTGCGATATTTTCTTTGTGTCCTTTGTGGTTAAATATATTCATATTGTATTTTCCAAAGAAATTGTGTTAAAGACGTCATTAGGAGTTCCGATTTATCGGGACGAAGCAATCTCATTTAATTTAAAAATTTGTATTGATTTAGAT
>DYLM01000153.1 GCA_020722095.1 Chloroherpeton thalassium | reverse complement strand
GCCGCCTTTCTCCTTTTCTGGTGCAAGACCAGTTGGGTCGGAGTAGGAGATTGGGTTATTGAACGAATACGAATATGCATACTGGGAGGCTGTCTCATAAGTCAGTTTTGCTGTCATTCCCACGAAAGTGGGAATCTATAAATCCGCTCTGGAAGTGGATTCCCGTTTGCACGTAAATGACAAATTTGCAATATTTTGGACTTATGAGACAGCCTCTTGCTCCCATATTCATTTTGTAATCTGTTAATCTAACAAATCATTAAATTCATCAAGAGTTAAGCCAGCATCTCTGATAATCTTTCGTAAAGTGCCCTTAGCAATTTCTTTGTGGTTTGGAATTGTAAGCCTTCGATTTGGGTAAATATTTTGTCTTAAAATTAGATGACTACCCGTTTGATGGTCAATTTCATAACCTAATTTCATTAAAATTTTGCACAACTCTTTGCCAGATAACACAATCAAAGAACTCATATCACAATCTCTAACAATTCTTCGCTAATTGGCAATGGTATTGGTTCATTGTGTTTCTGCAAACTAAATAAGTAACCTTCAATTGCATCTTTGAGATTTGATAATGCTTCTTGCCTTGTATTACCTTGGCTTATACAGCCAGGGAGAGTTGGGCAGGTGGCAACGAAAATTCCATCTTCGTCTTGTTCAATAAATGTTCGAAATATCATAATTTAATACTCCATTTTCTTTTCTACAAAATTACAAAATTATTCGGATAATTATTCCCGCTGCCTTTCTCATTCTTGCACTAATTGAAAGTAATTACTGGTAACGAACGTGTTATTATTCAATTTCTGAAATCATTTCTTATCTGAATGATTTCATTTTTTTTTCGTAATTTTACATTTCTAAATTAATCATTTTCAATAATTTACAATATTTCAATAATTTATAATATAAAAATACACTTATGGAAAGAACAGAACAAGAAATTAGAAGATTAGAGGAGTTGGAACTCCTTGAACAACAAGGAATTAATCCTTATCCATATTCTTATGATAAAACTCATAATGCAATAGATATTTTAAATCAATTCACCCCCGAAAATGCCGAACAATTTACAGATGTTGCCGTTGCCGGTAGAATTACCTCAATACGCAGGATGGGAAAAGCCTCTTTTGTCCATATTTTAGATGCCACAGGCAAATTTCAATTGTATTTAAAGAAAGATGATTTACCAGATTTCTACGAAAATTTCAAATTATTCGATATTGGCGACATAATTGGAGCTCGTGGATTTGTATTTATTACTCGCACGGGCGAGACAAGTTTGCATTGCCATTCTGTTGAATTATTAACTAAATCACTTAAACCATTGCCTGTTGCTAAGGAAGAAATTGATGAGCAAGGTAATAAAATTGTTTATGATGCTTTCACAGATAAGGAAGTTCGTTATCGTCAAAGATATTTGGACTTAAATGTAAATTATGAAAATCGCGATGTTTTTGTGAAACGCTCCAGAATTATTTCTCAAATGCGTAGATATTTTGATGATCGTGGCTGGATTGAAGTCGAAACTCCGATTTTGCAGCCAATTTATGGCGGTGCGTCAGCGCGTCCTTTCATCACACATCATAATGCTTTGGACATTCCTTTATATTTGCGAATTGCCGATGAATTATATTTAAAAAGGTTAATTGTTGGTGGTTTTGAAGGTGTTTACGAGATTAGCAAGAATTTCCGCAATGAAGGAATGGACAAAATGCACAATCCTGAATTTACAGCAATGGAAATTTATGTTGCCTATAAAGATTATAATTGGATGATGGAAATGGTGGAAGATTTGCTGAATACTATCGCAGTAAATGTGATTGGTAAAACAGAAATTGAATACGATGGCAAAACAATTTCTCTGCAAAAACCATTCCGCCGTGCCAAAATGTTTGATTTATTCAAAGAATATACAGGCAAAAATTTACTTGGCGTAAGTTTAGAAGAATTGCAAAAATTAAGCAAAGAATATGAATTGGATTTGCCTCCAAATGCTTCATATACAAAGATATTAGATGAAATTTTCTCCGAAAAAGTGCAGCCAAATTTGATTCAACCTACATTTGTGATTGACTATCCAGTGGAAATGTCGCCACTTGCCAAGAAGCATAGGACCGATGAAGGTTTAGTTGAGCGATTTGAATTATATGTAAATGGTGGTGAAATTGCTAATGCTTTTTCGGAATTGAACGACCCACGCGACCAAAGACAAAGATTGGAAGATCAGGCTCGGCAAAGAGCGGGCGGAGATGACGAAGCAATGGTTTTAGACGAGGATTTCTTGAATGCTATTGAAATTGGAATGCCACCAACTGCTGGCTTGGGAATTGGAATTGACCGCTTGGTAATGTTGCTAACAGGTCAAACTTCCATCAGAGACGTGCTATTCTTCCCAACAATGCGTCCCGAGAAGTAAGGTTAAGGAATTGTTTATTAACATAGCAAAAATAAAATAT
>DYLM01000152.1 GCA_020722095.1 Chloroherpeton thalassium | reverse complement strand
GGTATAAAGTACTAAGTGCATTTTTAGTACAAAGTACTATACGAATTAGTACTTTGTACTGATGACAAAAGGGTTTTTCGTTTTTAAGTTTGCGCAAACAAAATTCATAGAGCATTATAGACAAAAAATATACGCTTCTCAAAATTCAATTATGAAGTTCAAACAGAAGATGGGGATTTCATAGTATGTAATTCATTAACGGGAGCAATATTATCAATAGAAAGGAACGACTACATTACAGTTCAAACAGAGGTAAAGAATAAAAGTTTTGTAATCAATAGTGAAAATCCGGTTCACAAGAATCTTATCTCTTGTGGAATTCTTGTTGAAGACGCTCATGATGAAGTTCTCAAGGCTCTCTACTTATCAAACTATGCTTTATTTAAAAATGATTATTTGGATCTTAGATTATTGCCAACAGAAGATTGCAATTGTCGCTGCACATATTGTTATGAGTCTTTTGAAAAGGGGGAAATGTCAAGCGATACACTGAATAGGTTAATTCGCTTACTAGAAAGAAAAGCGCCCCTGTTTAAGGTATTGAATATTGGATGGTTTGGCGGCGAGCCATTAATGGCTATGAAGACAATTAGCGAATTGTCTAGAGTTATTTTAGAATTAAAAGCAAAATATGGTTTTGAATACAGAAATCACCTTACAACAAATGGCTTTTTCTTAACGCCAAAGAATATTGATAGACTTCTTTCTATGAACATAAGTAATTTTCAGGTAACACTTGATGGATATCGTGAAGAACATGACAAAAGGAAAAAGCTAAAAAACGGGGGAGGAACATTTGAAACTATATTTCGGAACTTACAGTATTTATCAAAATTACAGCACGATTATAAACTATCAGTCAGAGTTAATTTTGATGCCGGGAATATCAATAGTATAAGAATATTAATAGTAGAGTTGAAGAGGATATTTGAAGGGAACAAAAATTTTGAGATATTCTTTCGTCCCACGAGCAATTGGGGTGGGCAAAATAAATTGGAAGAATTTGAATTGATACAAAAATCTGACATTTCAAAGTATCAGAAAGAATTCCTAAATCTATTTTACGGCGATAGCTCAAAGTATTACGAATTTCCCAAATTAAACTCTTACGTATGTTATGCAGCACTTCCTCATTGTTTTATAGTGGGGAGTGATGCCTCCCTGTATAAATGTACTATTCATTTTAGGAGTGAAAAAAATAAAGTTGGTTATATTGATGAGCATGGAAATATCAAAATAGACGTTTCAAAAACTTCACAATGGATTTCGTCGGGTGATAATGAGGTAAACTGTTTGGATTGCAAACTGTTACCGGCATGCCGTGGTAAATCGTGCCCCGCAAGTAAAGTAATGTTCAACTTTTTAAAATGCAATCCTGCTAAAAATGAAATTCTTGAAGCACTTAATGAATTATCTAAGAAATACAAAAGAGGTTCAGTCAATCCAATTTTTGTTAATAATTAAACGAGGCTAAGGGCAAAACAAAGGAGGTAAAAATGAATTTACTAAATGATTATCTTGATTTAAGTGATCTTCTGGATATCGATAGTATTTCGATTCAAAAATTAAAACCTATTAATTACAGCGACTGTGTTAATAGCGGCGATTGTACCAACTCTGACAACAGAGGGAATTGTGAAAATACTGGAACGTGTTGAAATAATAAAAAAGCCGTAAATTTATATTAAGGTAAAACAGGTTATTACAGGAATTCAATTAACAGTATTTTTCAACCTGCCCTTAGCCGAATTATGAATGTCTATAGATATATATATTTTTTATTTTCATGCGTTCTTTGCTTCTTGGTGATTTTTAATGACTTTGATTATTCTCAAAATAGAAACGAAGACAAGATTTTTTTGACTCCCTCATCCGACAGCATTAAGATCGATGGGAAATTGGATGAAGAAGCCTGGGCGTCAGCAGAAAGTTTGAATCGATTTGTTGAATATCTACCTGTTGAAGGAAGAACTCCTGAAGTAAAAACAGAATTTAAATTGCTCTATGATGATAACTATATTTACATCGGGTTTGTGTGCTTCGATAATGATGTAAAGTTAATTAGGGCTATAATGGGTAATAAAGACACTCCGATTTACAATGATGATTTGATAGAAGTTAATATTTGGCCTGCTCAAAATCCTCAGGTTGTTTATACAATGGCTGTAAACCCGTTAAATGTTCAATCAGATTCATATCAAGGGCAAATAAATGTTGATTTTGATTGGCGGTCCGCAGTCTCAATAAATAAAGATAACTGGAGTGGGGAGATAGCATTATCGATAAAAAGTCTTCGCTTTGCTGAAGGTGAAAAACAAGAATGGAAGTTATTGATAAAAAGATTTTTTCCCCGTTCCAACTCAAAAATTTTTACTTTTCCTTTAATCTCATTAAATAATTTTTCTGAATTTAATCAAGCTGCTTCAATATTGATAAATGAAAGAGTTGGTAAAATTCAAAAGAAAT
>DYLM01000151.1 GCA_020722095.1 Chloroherpeton thalassium | reverse complement strand
AGAACCACATCTGCACTAGATGAGTTTTGAATATCTAAAAGAATATTTGGTTTATTGTTATTAGGTGACTTTGATATGGCAGCTACCGAAACAGCAGCCAATGTGTCCTGATTATTTGTAAAATAATAATCTGTTGAAACGTTACTACTTGAAGTAAAAAGTGGTCCATATTGAAATTGATTTTCCGATGCAGAATAAAGAGATACACGTACAGAAAAATCTGCATTTGATGTTCCCCAGATATCAACTCTTCCACTCTTATTTTCATCAGATTCAAAAGTAACAACCGTTCTTATTGAATCTTCATTAGCCGGTTTAGTAAGATGGAGCGGGGTATCGCCCTCGTTACCAGCAGCTCCAACCAGAATTTTTCCGTTGCCTGCTAATTGATCAAAAACTTCGTCTAATGTAGATGTGCCATCGTGAGGTCCAATATGTGAACCAAGACTCATATTAATTACTGCCGGTTTATTTACAGATGCCGCATAAGTAAAAACATAATTTACGGCATCAGCAATTTCAGTATTACCACCGCCCAACTCGACAAATATTAGTTCAGCATCAGGCGCAATTCCACGAAATTGATCGTTAGTTAAAAATCCAGTTCCTCCCGCTATACCGGCAACATGACTTCCATGCGATTCTTCAGTAGCGTAAGTTGAATGTTCCTTGCTAATGATTACACTTTGACCAACGTATTCACTTCCATAACTGAATCCGTTTGGAGGTGTTCCGTTGCTATCGTTCTGATCCCACACTCTAGTAATTTTTGAGGTATTTAAATCTTTGAAAAACATTGGATGCGTATAATCAAATCCGTAATCCAATATCCCGATAACAACTCCTTCTCCGGTGTAACCTTTGGGTAAATTAATTCCCTCGTAAACATCGTTTACTCTTGTAACTATTCTCACTGAATCTAATTTTGGAAATGCCGGCGTAGCTATTTCAATGAATTTAATTCCCTTTAGCTTAACAAGCTTATTCATTGAGTTAATTGGAATTTGTGCAGTAAGAATATTATTTACTCTTGTTTCGGTCTCGATATCTAATTCATTTAGTTGAAACTCATTAAAATTCTCATCAACAATAATAAACGCATTTATATAATACTGGTTGTTTTTTTCCCCTATAAGAAAGTTTCTTTTTAACCTGTTATCCATTTGCAAATAAGAAAATTTCTTCAATGATTTTTCTTCTAGTTGTTTAAATCTATTAAGAAAAATTTTTGAATATGCAGAAAGCTTGGCTTGTGCAAAATTCAATGTGTTAATTAATAACACAATTATGATAAATAACTTTTTCATTTACCCTCCTGTTTATTTGATGTTTGATTTTATATTGACTTCTATTTGTTTTATGGCTTTTATTTTTCCAAGTTCTTCGATCTTATTAAGTGGTATAGTGATAATCCATGTATCACCGATTTTTGAATTTATAGTTGCCCCAAGAATGAGTAAATCATCATCATTTAAAGATTCGTCCAATTTTATAAATGCATGGGCTACATAGTCATTATTTGCAATTTTTAGTGCGTAATCATTTACTATTTTTTCCGGCAAAGTTATTTTATTCTCTGTTTTCCCAGCCCTTTGTTTTGCTTTATGATATTCGTTTAATAGTATTTTGGTCGAAGATGAAAACTTGCCCGTTGAAGCACAAGCAAGAATAAATACAAACATTATTAAAAAAACTATTTTACTATTATTTCTTGCTTTCATTTTATCTACTGTTTGTTATATATTTTATATTTTTTCCAAATTTGGTATTAAAGACTCTTATTCTTTCATAATGAAAAGCAGACACTGCATAAATAATAAATCAGAATTGTATGTTTAATTGCTTTCACATAATTTGACAAGTTCTATGAAAAAGAGCACTATCTTTCGCTTAGATTTCCAATGGTTATTCTTCTTTAAACCTAATACTATTTTTCCTAAACAAGCAGTGATGTAATTTACAAGAACATACGCAATAGAGAATTTGAAAAAATTATTATTGTTTTTAAAAAACTTAATTTATCATCACTGGCATTATTTTTAGCAATGTCAAAATTCAATTGAACCATGATAGAATTGCCGGTCCCCAGTAAAATTTTGTAAAGTAATAACTACCGACAGATAGGAACAAGGTTGAAATTGTAAAAACAATTGTACCTATAAACTTAACAATAGGTCTGCTTTCCTTTTTTTCTGAACGTATGATTATTTCTACTATAAGAAGATTTGGTAAATAAAAAAAGAATGACATAACCATATCAAAAGGGCCTGTGAAATGAGGAGTATGTCCATATCCAATAAGGAGCAGCCAGAATCCATAGTACATTCGGTACAGCCAGGAAGCAATTGCTAAAGAAAAAAGACGTAAAGCCCATTGACGATGCAATTTAAAGTCGTGTACCCTTGCATATTTGAATGCTTGTACAGATGCAACGAGCATCAATATTCCATATAGCGAAAATCCAATATTCATCACGATTCCTCCAACTGTGCCTTTAAATGCAATATATATTAATCCGCCAACTCCTGCTAGGAATGCTGAAGTAATATA
>DYLM01000150.1 GCA_020722095.1 Chloroherpeton thalassium | reverse complement strand
TTTTGATTTGACGATACTCCTTTGGGTTAGATTATATTTGATTTGATTCGTTTCATTGACTACTTCCAAATATTTTGGTAATATTATACTGTGCTTGTTCAGTTGAAACATGTAATAACGATACCACAATACAATATTGCTATTTCAATATGGTTGAGTCAGCAAAATTAAACGAATAAGAGAAAAGTTGGGTTTATCGCAAGAAAAACCAGCTCGACTTGTTGATGTTTCCAACAATACGATAATAAACATTGAGGCTGGCAAGCAGCAAAACCCAACAGTTGATACAATTAAGAAAATTGCAAAGGAGTTAAATGTATCGATAGAAGATTTAATAAAATAAAACTATGACTAGACAAATAACAATTACAGCAGAATATTTTCGTCAGTATAGACAAAAGTTAGGTTTTTCGAATCAAGCTGATGTTAAAAACTTCTTTGGCGCAAAAGATATTACACCAACAGTAGATTTAAACTATATTGCACTTCTAAATGAACGATTATATAACATCATCGACAAAGTAAATGCCGTCGTCGACAACGATATTAAAATTGATGACCTCAATACTTTCAAAAAAGAGCACATAGACAAAACTTTTGAAATAATGAAGGCAAATAATATCTTGCCTATTTTGAATAATCAGGGCAGACGACCAGAGCAAGTTTATTATTCTTGGATGAGGGGTTATGTTTTATCAAATTATTTTTTGAAAGCATTGGGATTGGTTTTTGAGGTTGATACTTCAACTATAGATTTAATTGGCGACGACAATTTAAAGAATATAGAAACATTTAAAAGAACACCAAAAGCAGATTTAGAAATTAAATTAAATGGAAAAGAAAAAGTAAGGATTGAAATGCAATCTGGCTTTACTGGAATAAATGACATAAAGCAACATAAAGTATTGGAAGCAAAACGAGTTTTTCGTGATTTTGGTTCTCACACTTTAGCAATTCATTTTGACTTATATAATGGTCAGGTTGCTTTTATTAAGTTAGATGAAATTGAGGATAATAGTGTTAATTGGATTACAAGGCAACAAATGGAAGGACAGACCGTTTTCAATATTGATCAAAATTATTTCATTTGGAAGATTACAGAAAGTCCAGTTAAGTATAAAGAAATTAACTTTGATTAGTTTTTTTATGAGTAAAGCCAAAAAATTAAAAGTTATAGATTTGTTTTCTGGTGTAGGTGGTTTAAGTTATGGCTTCGCCCATGACGATAATTTTGAAATTGTCGCCGCTAATGAGATTTTGCCAAATATGGCAAAAGCATACTCATTGAATCACCCAACAGTAAAGGTTTATGTGGAGGACATCAAAGATTTTAATGAAGAAAAAGTTGAAAAAGATTTAGGGATCAAGGCGAGCGAGATTGATATTATCGTCGGTGGACCGCCTTGTCAGGCTTATTCCACAATTGGGAAAAGATTGATTGACGACCCACGAGGTAAATTATTTCAAGAATACTATCGTGTTCTAAAAGAATTTAATCCAAAACTTTTTCTCTTTGAAAATGTTAAAGGTCTTTTATCAATGCAAGGTGGCGAATTATTAAAAACAATTATTTCACTTTTTGAATCTCTTGGATATAAAGTTCAGTATAAACTTTTGAACGCCGCCGATTATGGAGCGCCACAGATAAGGGAAAGGGTTGTGATTATTGGCTCAAAACTTAAAACTAATTTTGAATACCCAGAACCAACTCATTATAATCCAGAGGAAAAACCTGATTTATTCAACAAAAAACTCAAACCCTACTTAACACTTGAGGAAGCAATAGGTGATTTGCCATTTATTAAATCAAATGAAGAAAGTTTTGAGTATTCTTCTAAACCGCAAAATGATTTTCAAAAACTTATGCGTAAAAACGCACCAACAAAACTAATGGATCATAATTCGCCGAATAACAATGAAAATTTGGTAAAAATAATGGAATTATTACCAGACGGCGGAACGCCAGAAGATTTGCCAAAGAAATTACGCCCAACATCAGGTTTTAAAAATACATATTCTCGTCTTTGGTGGAAACGACCAGCGACAACAATAACGAGAAATTTTAGCACCCCGTCGTCATCTCGCTGTATTCATCCAAAAGCACCAAGACCACTAACGACGAGAGAGGGTGCAAGAATTCAATGTTTTCCCGATGATTATCAATTTTTTGGTTCTAGAGGTGATAGAAATTTACAAATTGGAAATGCTGTTCCAACATTTTTATCAAATGCATTATCAAAAGCAATTTTAGAGAACTTCAAAATTGATAATGAAATAGATTAAGCCCGCCCGAATTTAGCCAAAAGAAAAAAGATGAGCAAGCAGAGGATTCCTCCCAGACCCATCATCCTCTACTTGCGACATCCAAATTCAAAAAAAAGGAATCAGCCGAAGTTTTGCTGAATCCTTTCCCCAGAAAATAGTTTCCTCAAAACTTCGTCCGCATTGTTTTCGTTTCATTCGTTGTGATTTTCTGCAAAATGGGTTCTGACTTTTTAAAATAAACACCACAATTAACTTTTTCTAAAAAATAAATTTGCTTAACAGCGAGGCGATTGTGG
>DYLM01000149.1 GCA_020722095.1 Chloroherpeton thalassium | reverse complement strand
TTGGATCACCGACAAGTCGGGACAGGAAGGGGGCAGGGGGGTGAGGACAATGGAACAGTTCATAAAGTTTGTAAAGTTCATAAAGTTTGTAAAGTGATAAAAAAAATCCCACTCATTGATCCCGACAGGTCGGGACAGGTGGGGCAAGGGGGAGGCTCTGATAAAAAAACAAAATAAAAACCTTCCGAAGGTCCCCGAACCTTCGGAAGGGTGCAATTCATACAGTTTTGTTATTCTATTTCTAATTTTTTCTTAATTTTTTGAACATCTTTGCTAAGTTCTGGTAGGTTGTGAATTACTGCCGCAATCTTAAAGCCTGTCAATCTATCCCTTATTGGTATTCCAAAATAAGTCCCTGCCTTATCAACACTGCTCGGAACTCCCGACATTGCCAATAGTAAAACATCATCAGCAGTTGATATATGACCGCTTACCGCAGAATGTCCGCCAATTCTATTCCGTTTTCCAATTTTTGTGCTTCCAGCTATTCCGGTTAAAGCTGCCATTGCTGTATGCTCGCCAAGCTCTACATTATGGGCGATTTGTATCAAATTATCTAATTTCACTCCATTACGAACAAAAGTAGAGCCTACCAAAGCTCTATCTATTGCTGTATTTGCACCAATTTCTACATCGTTTTCAATTACAACATTGCCGATTTGGGGAATTTTTGTGTAAGATTTATCTGCATTTTCGATAAATCCAAATCCATCTGCACCAATCACTGCGCCCGAATGAATTATGCAATTATCACCAATTTTAGTATTGTAATAAATGGAAACATTGGAGTGGATAAGATTGTTCTTACCAATTATTGAATTTTTTTGAATTGTAGTATTTGCACGAATAATAGTGTTCTCGCCAATTTCAACATTTTCGCCGATATAACAATTCGCACCTATATGTGCTGTTGGATGCACAGCTGCTGTTGGTTCAATAACTGCTGAAGAGTGAATTCCACTTTGTTCAGTTGGTTTGGGAGCAAAGTGGTTTATCAACATTAAAAAAGCAATATATGGATTGGCAACGCAAAGAAATACTTGATTTTCCTTTGGTTGCCTATCAAAATTCTCGGGAACAATAATAGCAGTTGCATCTGATTTTTCTAAATATTGCAAGTATTTTTTATCAGAATAAAATGAAATCTCGTTTTTTGTGGCGTGTTCAATTCTATTTAATTGCAAAATATCATCAGTTGTGTCTCCAACTATTTTTGCATTAATCAAATTTGCAATTTCACTAATTTTCATCTTAATAATTCCTTACTTTTTGGGCTCTTCAACTGGCGGTTTTTCGGTTGGAGTTTCATTTGTAGGCGGCTCATCAGTTCTTTCCATCTCGCGAGTATCAGTTTTCTTTTTAGTTCTCGAAACTTTACGAGGTTTAACTGATTCCTTCTGCACATTAGCTGGATCTTTTTGAATTTTGTCTTGCAATTCTTTTTCCATTTCGGAAACATCCACACCAAGTTGTTTAAGCACCTCCAAAGTTAAATCAAATTTGAAATTAACATAAGCAAGCGGTTGAATACTCTGGTCAAAGACGATGTCAAATTTGCGCGAATTAGCAACTCCCTGAACAGCAACAGCAATTTTTTGGTCAATCGGCAACATTATTTGCTTAACAATCATATCATATTCACCGTTGGGCGAAAATTTGGCTTTGGCAAAGCCATCATATTGTTCCTTGAGTGTTTTAAGATCCTTTTCTTTTTTGGATTTTTCTTCTTCAGTCCAAATAAGTCGGTTTTTGCTTATTTCAAATTCCAAATTATCAATATTTTTTTGCATCACACCCATTTCGCGCTTCCATTCATCTACAAAAGAACGAATTCGTTGCTCTGCTGCTTGGGATTCTGGATACTTAGAGCGTATCATTTGTGAATTAATGAAAGCAACTCTCTGAGAAAAAAGAGAGTTCGACATTATCAATACTAATAAAAGTATAGAAAATATAATATTTGATTTTGGAATTTTCATAAACTAATTCCTTATTATTTGAAATTATTTAGTTGAACCGCGTTTGATAACATCAAGCACTTTATAAGTTAAATCGTTTTTATCTTCAAAATAAAGAAGAGCAGCATTTCCTTTATCTAAAACTAATGAGATTTTTTCATCTTTTGCAACTTTTTCGATTGCTTCTTTGATTTTTAATCTGATTGGCTCTAAGAATTTCTCGCGTTCTATATTCAATTCGCCTGTATTACCGAATTTTTGCTCTTGATATTGCATAATTTGCATTTGTAATTTTTGCAATGATTCTTCTTCTTTCTGTTGTTGGTCGGTGTTCATCAAAGATTTTTGTTTTTGATATTTTTGGATTTTATCATCAAAATCTTTTTTCATTGTAACCAAAGTATCTTGCCATTTTGTGCCAATTTCTTTTAATTTCTTGTCTGCTTCGATTGCTTCGGGCATTTCTTTCAAGATGGTTTCGATATCTACAACTGCATATTTTATTGAAGAAGCTCCAGCTTGAGCAAACGCTACATTTGAAACTGAAGAAATTACAATCATTACGATTGCGGCAATTAGAATGATTTTTTTCATATAAATTATACCTTTTAAATTATTATTTTTAAATCTATTATTTCTATTTTA
>DYLM01000148.1 GCA_020722095.1 Chloroherpeton thalassium | reverse complement strand
TTTGCTTCTCTCTTATATCTCTATTGATAATTCGCTTGTGTTTAATTTTTCGTAATTGATTTTGCGAATTTGCTGAACTATACTTGCCGAAATATCACGAAGTTTCTCGGCATACTCGTCGCTATCTTCTCGGAAAACATAAGGCAAGCCATTGTCGTTGCTTTCACGGAATTTTTGTAGCAATGGCACTTCGCCCAAGAAACGAACTTGCGCTTCGTCTGCGATAGTTTTTCCGCCACCTCGTCCAAAAATGTAATATTTCTTTTCGGGGGCATCTTCGGGAATAAAATAACTCATATTTTCAACAACACCAAGCACCGGTACTTTTACTTTTTCGAACATTTTTACACTTCGGCGGACATCGACTACCGAAATTTCTTGTGGAGTAGTTACCACAACTGCTCCTGTTAGTGGAATTTTTTGAGTTAATGTTAATTGAATATCGCCTGTACCAGGAGGTAAATCAAACACAACAAAGTCTAATTCGCCCCATTCAATTTGCTCAATTAACATTTGCAAATAACTTGCTAAAATAGGACCGCGAACTATAGCGGCATCGCTCTCTTGCATCAAAAATCCCATCGAAGCAATCTTTACATTATGCTTTTCGGCAGGATAAACAATAGTTTTACCACTTTCAGTGGGTTCTGCGGGTAATTTGGCATCTTTCATTCCCCAAATAGTTGGCTGGCTTGGTCCGTAAATATCACCATCAATCAATCCCACTTTGGCATTGCTCAATGATAAACTTGCAGCAAGATTAGCAGCAATAGCCGACTTCCCTACTCCGCCTTTACCTGCGGCAACTGCAATTATGTGCTTTACGCCAGTCAAGAAATTACGAGGTGTTTGTGGCAATTCCTTCTCCTTTATTTCAATCGAAAACTTCACATTTGGTTCGATTTCAGAAATGATTGCTTCGCAACTTTTCCTAATATCTGCTTCAATCCAATTGATTGGAGGAACAAGTTCCAAGAGGACAAATAAATCATCGCCTTGTTGTTCAACAATTTTTACAGCCTCTAATTGTTCTAAATTATAGCCGAAATCATTGTCAATAACTGCTTTTAATTTTTCTTTGATTAAATTTATATTCATTAAATTTCTCCTAACTTTTGTTTAAAGTATTCTATAGTTTTGATTAATCCTTGTTTTCTATTATATTTTGGTTCCCAATTTAGATATTTTTTTGCTTTTGTTATATCTGGTTGACGAACTTTTGGATCATCTTCAGGGAGTTCAGTAAATATGATTTTACTCTTGGAATTAGTTAATTCAATAATTTCTTGAGCCAAACCCAACATTGTGATTTCGTCTGGATTGCCAATATTTACTGGTTCATCAATGTCCGACTTGAGCAATCTGAAAATACCTTCAATTTCATCATCTACATAGCAAACAGAACGGGTTTGGCTACCATCACCAAAGACTGTAACATCTTCGTTTCTAAGTGCTTGGGTGATAAATGCAGGGATTGCTCTACCATCATTTATTCTCATTCTCGGTCCGTAAGTATTAAAAATACGAACAACACGAGTCTGCAAATTATGATAACGATGATATGCAAATGTCATTGCCTCGCTAAAACGCTTTGCTTCGTCATATACACCGCGAAGCCCAATTGGGTTCACATTTCCCCAATATTCTTCGATTTGAGGATGGATAAGTGGATCGCCATAAACTTCACTTGTAGATGCAATCAAGAACCTTGCATTTTTTGCTTTTGCCAAACCTAATGCAATGTGCGTGCCAAGAGAGCCAACTTTCAAGGTTTGTATTGGCAATTGCAAATAGTCAATTGGAGAAGCGGGAGATGCAAAATGCAATACATAATCCACCTCACCTTGAATATAAGTGTAATTGGTAACATCGTGCTTTATGAATGTAAACTTTGGATTACCAAAGAGATGAGAAATATTGTCTGCTGAACCGGTAATTAAATTGTCAATGCAGATAACTTTATCGCCTTCAGCTATAAATCTATCACATAAATGAGAACCAAGGAAACCGGCGCCACCCGTAATTAATACGTTTGCCATAATTTTAATTATTTAAATTATCTAAAATTTTTATATTTTAAAATACAAAATTAAGGATTAATATATAATTTTGTAAAAAGTAAAGAATAGTTTTTTATTTTTTATTAATTTTTTGTTAGAAATATACAGAAATGGAAGAAATTCAAGCAAAAGTAGAAAAAGTATTGGAGGAAATTCGCCCCTATTTACAAAAAGATAATGGCGATATTAGATTTAATAGATACGAACCCGAAACAAGAACTTTGGTTGTAGATTTAATTGGAAATTGCGAGAATTGTCCGCTATCTGTGATGACATTACGAGCAGGAATAGAAAAGTTGATTTTAAAAGAAATCCCCGAGATAAAAAGAGTAGAAAAGAAGTAAATATCAAAGCCTTATGAAACCAAGTTTTACATTTTTAAATTAATTGGAGTAAGAACATTCTCTATGAGGCTGTCTCATAAGTCAGTTCCATCGTCATTCCCACTCACTGAAGGGGCAAAGGGGCGGCTCTGATAAAAAATAACATAGCCCACGAATTTATTCGTGGGTGAATTAACATAAACCTTCCGAAGGTTTTAAACCTTCGGAAGGTTAAAAAAGATT